>CALAUK010000206.1 GCA_937892135.1 uncultured Clostridia bacterium
CTTATCAAAGCTATGGGAATTAATAAAGAGGCTAAAGTAAGTATGCTAATAGTACTTATAGGTAATAGCAAATTTAAATACAAAATAATTATAGTTAAAGCAATTAATATTGCACTTAAAGTAATTTCTTTAGATTTCATAACCTAAACACCACCTAAGATTTTTCTTAACAACAGCCAATAAGATCTCCGCCTGTACATTCACATAATGTGTCTAAGCACCAAAGATTCATACAGCAATTACATGCATCTGGAGAAGAGTTACCAGTGGTTCTATAGTAGTTTCCTCTATATGCTGATGTTCTTTGATGTAATGAATTTAATGTCTGTCTATATTCAAAGTTATTAGGATCCATATTAACTGCAGTTTGAATATGGTTTAGACCAGCATCAAACCAACCTTTATTTGTTAATAAAACTCCATATAAATAGTTCCATTCTGCATTTCTATTTTGAATAGAATTTAATCTTCTTAATATCAAAAGTATTATTTGTTGCAAGTTCTTTCTTCTTAACTAATTCACTCATGAATGGAAAGTTAAGGATAGCTAAACAATTATCTTTCTTCTTAGCGATTAAATTCAGTGCTACATTGATAAGCATTATAAATACGAAGAACTTCTGCTTTTAAAACATCTTTGTTTAAAGAAGCCTTTTTCTTTTCAAGAGAAGAAAGCTCTTCTTTTAATTCAGAGATAAGTTTTTTTAGTGTCTTTATATCGTTTGCACGGCTTAGAAGCCCTGCCACTTTATTCATAGAGCCGCCTGTTATTGAGCCACCGGCATTAAGAATTTCACCTTCCAAGGTTACAATTTTAAAGCGGTTTTTAAAGTTCCTGCTCATAAGAATGGCAGAGTCCATATCCTTTGCGATAACAGTTCTTCCTAAAAGACTTTTTATTATTCCTTCGTACTTTGAGTCTGTTTTAATTATTCTTGATGCAAGGCAAACAAAGCCCTCAGCTTTTGAGATTTCTTCCAAGTTATCAAGCTCGTTTCCTTTAACAGCGGAAACGGGAAGAAATGTTACTCTTCCGCCGCCGGTTTTCTTTAGAAAGTTTATTGCGGTTTTTGCATCATATTCTGTTTCTGTTATAATATTAGCTAGTGCACCGCCAAGCGATGCCTCAATTGCTGTTATGTATTTTTTGTCTGTTTCCATAACAGAGGAGAGGATTCCGTATATTTTACAGTTTGGAAGGCTGTTATTTTTTACTGCCTCCAAAACTGTTTTTGTGCTTTTTCCAAGACCCTCAAAGTCACGCTCCATTTCACAGAGCATATTATATCTTGAGCTATGACGATTAAGCTCCATAGTTTTGTTTGTGATTGCATCTGTTATGCTTTGCACATCAGCACGCATTGCTTCAATTGAAGCTTTCTTTTCTGCAAATGAAGCCTTTAAAGACTCTAAATCAAGAGTTTCTTTGTCTAAATCTTCTTTTAGCTTTAATTTGTTATTTAAAAGCTTTTCTATTTCCGCTTTCGCATCACGACGGTTTTCATTTATAGCCTCACGCCTTTCGATAAAGCTTTTCTTAAATGCTTCAAGTGAGCTTAGCTTGCTTTTTGAGTCGGCAGTTTCGTTTAAAAGGTCTATGATATCTGCCTTTTTATCGCTTATAGAAAGGTTTATTTCTGAAATCTTTGCGAGCATTTCATTAAGAGACGCATTTGTTTCTTTTAATGAGGCTTTCATATCCTCAAGAAGAGCCTTTTCTTCTTTTATGCGTTCTTCAAGCTCGTTGTTCTTTTCGTGGTAAGATTCAATTTTTGTGTTAAGAGAAGAAATCTCTTTTGTTATTCTTTCGATCATCTTCTCGTTTGAAGAAACGGTGTTCTTTAAAACATCTATCTCTCCGCTGATGCTCTTTATTTCAATTTCCGTCTGGCTGTTTAAATTCTTTTCTTCGTTAAGCTTATTATCAATAGCCTCTTCGGTTTCGGTAAACTCAGAAAGCTTTTTAATAACCTTTTCGATGTTTGAATTTATAGCGTTTATATTTTCGGTAACAGTTAGAAAATCTTTTTGAAGTTCGGCTTTCTGGTCGTTATATTTATCTGCAAAATCAAGGAAAATATTAATATCAAGTGCCTTGTACTCTTCGTAAATTGCAAGATACTCTTTTGCTTTTTCACTTTGCTTGCGAAGAGGCTCAATTCTTGAAGAAAGCTCTGAAACGATGTCATTAATTCTTACAAGATTATCGTTTGTTGCCAAAAGCTTTTTCTGGGCATCTAATTTTCTGTGGCGGAATTTTGAAATTCCTGCCGCCTCGTCAAAAATATTTCGTCTTTCGTCGGATTTTCCCGAAATAATCTCGTTTACCTTTCCCTGACCGATTATAGAATAGCCGTCTCTTCCAAGACCTGTATCCATCAAAAGCTCGTGAATATCTTTTAAACGGCAGGGGGCATTATTTATATAGTATTCGCTTTCGCCCGAGCGGTAAACACGCCTTGTTATAGAAACCTCGTGATAATCGATTTTAAAGGCGCTGTCCGTGTTATCCAAAGTCAGGGTAACCTGAGCAAAACCCAAAGGCTTACGCTTTTGAGTTCCTGCAAATATTACATCCTGCATAGCGCCGCCACGAAGAGCTTTTGCGCTCATTTCACCCATAACCCAGCGGATAGCATCTGAGATATTACTTTTTCCGCTTCCGTTAGGACCAACAACGGAAGTTATGCCGGGCTCAAAGGTTAAATATGTTTTGTCTGCAAAGGATTTAAAACCGGTTAATTCGATGCTTTTAAGGTACACAAATTACCCTCCCTGCTAAATTTAATTTCGTTTGTATCTACTGTGCTGTCCTGATATATACTAACCTGACAGCCTGTTTTATCTAAAATATATTTTATATTACATTTCTTGTTTCCTAAAGCTTTTGATGTGTCTTTAGGGTTTACATACACCAAAAGTGTTTTCTGCCCCTCGGCGTAGGGGAGAATTCTTTTTAAGAATATCCTTGAGTGCACAAGCTCACCAAAGGCGCTGTGAACAGGACCTGCCAATACAGATGCGCTGTTTTCTGAAATTTCATCAGATGCCATAAGTCCCATTCTTAAAACTGAAACTCCGTTTTTAGAAAAAAGCTCGTATAAATCTGCACAGCGGTCAACCGCTTCCTCAAGTGATAAGGGGGCATATTCTCCGCTTTTATACATTTCGCCAAGCTTTGAGTTTTCTATAACCAAAGTCGGATAAATTCTTGTTGTGTCTGCCCCGAAAGAAATTATGTCTTTTGCGGTTTTCATTGTTTTTTCGCGCGTGTCACCGGGAAGACCTGTCATCATCTGAAGACCTAATTCAAAGCCTCCGTGTTCTTTAATGAGCCTTACTGCATTTTTAACATCTTCTGTTTTACAGCCACGGTTAGCAAGTCTTAAAACCTCATCGTCCGTTGACTGAACACCTAATTCTATTGCTCGAACTCCGTATGAATATAGCATAGAAAGGCCCTCTTTTGTTATGCAGTCAGGTCTTGTTGAAATTCTTATATATGAGATTTTTCCCGAATTTATGTGTTTTTCTGCAGCTTTAAGGAAGCTTTCCTGTAAAGTATTGTCGATTGCTGTAAAACTTCCACCAAAAAACGCCACGCTGCAAAGCGCATCTCTGGGCAGAGTTTTAACGCATTCGTCTATATAAACTTCTGCTTTTTCGGGCGTCATAACATCAACGCCTGTAATCTTTTTCTGATTGCAGAAAATGCAATCATTCGGACACCCCTTATGAGGCACAAAAACGGGGATATTTATTTTTCTCATACAATCACCAAAAGTTATAATCTAACTAATATATTTTATCATTTTTTTACCGTTATGTCAAATAAAAAGAAGAAAGATGTGAAGAATTGACTTTATTTTTACTTCATAGTATAATTGATATAGTTAGTCTTATTTTTCGTGGGAAAGGTGATTTTATGAGAAAGATAAATATTTTTCTTGCATCTTCTATTGTAGAGTTTGCAAGCGAGCGTATGGAAATAGAAAACTTTATTCGAAACAGAAGTGATGAGTTTGAAGAAAGTTATAATATTAAACTTCAGCCGCTTCTTTGTGAGAATTTTGATGATGCATACACAAAAACAAGAAAACAGGAAGAGTATAATCAGAAAATTCGTGAAAGCGAATTTTGCTTCTTTATATTTTTCACCAAAGTCGGTGAATATACGCGCGAAGAGTTTGAAGTAGCAAGAGAGCAATTTGAAAAAAGCGGAAAACCGAAGATTTATACATATTTTAAAGTTGTAGAAGATGGGCAGGCTGAACAGAGTATTTATGACTTTATGGATGAGCTTGATAAAAGCTTCGGACACTATTATGGGTCTTTTTTGCATATCGACACAGTGAAGCTGCGCATTATGCTCGCTCTCAAACTTCAGGAAATGGATTTTCTTGAGATTAAAGCAGAGGGCGGAAAATGTGTTATTGGCAGAAACGCAGTAATGTCTCTTGATAATGTTTCTGAATTTGCAAACAATGAACTTCTGGGAGAGATGAAAAAAGAGCTTGAAAAAGTTGAAGAAGAGTATTATTTGCTTAAATCCAGATATGAAAAAGACAACTGTGATAATGAATTTTATAGCCGTTACAGTGAAATCGCATCAAAGAGACAGAATTTGATTGATGAAATCGAAGGTTTGCAAAACAGTATATTCAATGTATCTTTGCGCATGGTAAAAGATGACATCCATGGTGAAATATCCGCAAGGCAGAAAAAGGCATACATCCTTTTTGAAAAGGGCGATTATGAGGGTTGCATGGCTATTCTTGACTCGAGTGATATTGATAATGAATTTTTAAGAGGCAGAAAGGCGCTTAAGGAAAAAGAAATCTCTTTGTGCAGAAAATACATTAAAGAGCACAAGACTGCTATTGATGTTCTTCGGGTAATGAAAAAATTCGAAGGGCGTTTTAATGAAATTGAAGAAAGATATGAAAAGATAATTCCTGTTATATTCGAAATGGAGATTGAATTTGAGACGGCGTTTGAATATACAGTTTATCTTATAGAGCATAATAAGGAGCAAAAAGCCATTTTAATTGCAGAGAAGCTTAAAGGATATTATGAAGAGGCTGTTACAGTTATGAGCCAGATTTATACTAGCTTAAACGAACCCGAAAAAGCAGAAAAGTGTTATCTTGAAGCCATAGAAATTGCAAAAAAGCATATGAAGGAGAAAGATGAAAGTTCTATGGTCAGTCTGGCACTGAGCTATAATAACATTGCGAACTTCTATGAAAATCAAAGACGGCTTGAAGATGCGGAAAAATATTATCTTGATGGCATAGAAATATTAGAAAAGGTTGCAGAAAATGATAAAAAGCAAGAGCCGCACCTTGCGGTGCTGTGCGATAACCTGGGAATGTTTTATACTACAAACGGAAAGTATGAACAGGCCCATAACTGTTACGAAAAAGCTGTAGCTATATTTGAATTACTCGCTTCTACCGAATATGATGAAGCGATATCCAGTCTTGTAAAGTGTTACAATAATGTGGGGTTTCTTTATGAAAAGAACACTCAGTTTGAAGAGGCTGAAAAGTATTACCTTACTGCCATAGAATTAAGTGAAAAGCTTGCAGGGGAGAATCCGGATAAATTTGGCTTCGATTTGGCAACAAGCTATAACAGTGTTGGGCTTTTGTATAAAAAACAGAGTAAAACAGGCAGAGCAGCAAGATATTATAAAAAGGCGATTGCCATTTTAGAGAGACTTGTCGAAAAATCGCCTGAAAAATACGGGTTTGAATATGTAACGGTTTGTAATAATATGGGTGCACTTTATGTTAACGAAGAGCCTGCCAAGACGGAAGAGTATTTTGAAAAGTCACTTAAAGTTCTTGAGAAGCTTGCGGAGAATAATCATGAAAGGTATGCTCCTGACCTTGTAACAAGCTGTAATTATATGGGCGTTTTCTGTGCCGAGCATGGACAGAGGGTAAAGGCTAAGGCATTTCTTCAAAGAGCAATGGACATTTCAAAGGTGCTGGTCGACGAAAATCCTAAAGCCTACAATCCGCTTTATGCGCAGGTTTGCTTTAATTGTGGGGCTTTTTATGGTGACAAAGGGATGCTTAAAAAAGCGCTGAGCCTTGCAAAAACAAGGCCGGATCATATTCTTTGCCAAACCATTATAAACGGACTTAAAAATATGAAATTGTAAAAAACTTCTTGAGGACGAACTGCCATTGATAACATTGACACCGTTTGAACGGTTTTATATAGAAAATAATATATGTTACAAAACGATATGGAATGTTTTATATACTTACAAAACATTATGGAGCGATTGAGTCAATTGTTAATTCGAAATAAAAAGACATATAAACGGTACAAAGCTTTATGCTTTGTGCCGTTATTTTTATTCTTTTCCCACCTTTTTCCTTACATAAAAATTCCCTTTTGGCAGATAATAGGTTTGTAACAAAAACCAAAAGGAGCAATTTATAAATGAAAGCAACAGGAATAGTAAGAAGAATAGACGACCTTGGTCGTGTTGTTATTCCCAAGGAAATAAGAAGGACTATGAGAATACGCGAGGGCGACCCTCTTGAAATTTTTACAAACAAGGACGGCGAGGTTATTTTTAAAAAGTATTCTCCGATAGGTGAACTTTCCGAGTTTGCAACAAAGTATGCAGAGACACTCTTTAAAACAAGCGGAAGCGCGGCATGCATAACTGACCGTGACAGCATTATTGCAGTTTCGGGAGTGCCTAAAAGGGAAATGCTTGACAAGCGTGTAAGCCTTGAGCTTGAAAAGCTTATGGGAGAAAAAGCTAACTATGTTAAAAAGAGCAGCGACATAAATAACGTGTGGATTATAGACGGATTTGACAAGTACAGTGCAAATGTTGTTTATCCCATTATTTCCGAGGGCGACACAATAGGAAGCGTTGTTATGTTTACAGAAGATGCAAAAGCGGCAGGCGAAGTTGAAGCAAAGCTTGCGCAGACTGCGGCAGGATTTTTAGGGCGTCATATGGAAGAATAAAAAAATCGGTGGCAATTGCCACCGATTTTTTTGTTATTTAAGTGATAATAGGTTTTCTTCAACCTGCTTTAGCATTTCTTTGTATTTTTCGCCCTTGGCTTTTTCTTCAGCTACAACCTTTTCGGGAGCTTTTGACACAAAACCCGGATTATTAAGCTTTCCTTCAACACGCTTAATTTCTGAAAGAAGAGTTTCTTTCTCTTTTGTTAAACGCTCAAGCTCTTTTTCCTTGTCAACAAGGTCAGATAAAGGAAGATAAATCGAAGCGCCCTCAACAACCAAAGAAACAGAACCGTCGGCATCGTATGCGCCGGAGAGAACTTCAACTTCGGATGCACCTGCAAGCTTTTCAAAGAAGATTGCGCCGTTTTTGAACACGTCTTCCATTTCTGTAACGATAATAACCTTGGCTTTTCTTGAAACAGGAACATTCATCTCGGTTCTTGTGTTTCTTATAGCCTTGATTGAATTCATTATAATAGTCATGCTCTTCTCAGCCTCTGAGAAGTTTAGCTCTTCTTTATAAACGGGCCAGTCTGAAATCATAATGCTTTCGCCGTTGTGGGGAAGATGCTGCCATATTTCCTCGGTAATAAACGGCATAAACGGATGAAGAAGCTTCATGGTTTCAGAAAGCACATAAGTTAATACATACTGTGCAGTTTTTGCTGTGGGGTTTTCCTTGTTAAACAAACGGGGCTTAACAAGCTCAATGTACCAATCACAGAAATCGTCCCATATAAAGTCATAAAGCTTTGAAAGTGCAACGCCTAAATCAAAATTGTCAAGATTTTCGGTTACTTCGCGAACAAGACGGTTAAACTTGCTTATAATCCACTTATCCTCTGTCTGAAGAAGTGCTTCTTCGGGAAGCGCGTTTTCATTAATTTCAAGGTTCATCAAAACGAAACGGGAAGCGTTCCAGATTTTGTTTGCAAAGTTACGGCTCGCCTGAACCTTTTCGTCTGAAAAACGCATATCATTTCCGGGGGAATTACCTGTTGCAAGGGTAAATCTCAACGCGTCTGCGCCGTATTTTTCAACAATTTCCAACGGGTCTATACCATTTCCAAGAGATTTAGACATTTTTCTTCCCTGAGCATCACGAACAAGTCCGTGAATGAATATGTGCTTAAAGGGTTCTTTTCCCATATGCTCCATAGAAGAGAAAATCATTCTTGCAACCCAGAAGAAGATAATATCATATCCTGTTACAAGAACAGATGTGGGGAAGAACTTGTCAAGCTCGGGTGTTTTATTGGGCCAGCCAAGAGTTGAAAATGGCCATAGTGCTGAGCTGAACCATGTGTCTAAAACATCGGGATCCTGCTTCATTTTGCCGCCGCAATCGGGACAAGTGTCTACTGCTGTTTTGCTTACAACAGTTTTTCCGCATTTATCGCAGTAGTAGGCAGGAATTCTGTGACCCCACCATAGCTGACGGGAAATACACCAGTCGTGAACATTTTCCATCCAGTTTAGATATGTCTTAGTAAAACGGTCAGGAACGAACTGACAAGCGCCGGAGTTTACAATATCAATAGCCGCTTCTGCAAGAGGCTTCATTTTTACAAACCACTGCTTTGAGGTTATAGGCTCAACAGTAGTAGAACATCTGTAACACTCGCCTACATTATGAGGATGAGCCTCTGTTTTAATAAGGTATCCGTCTTTTTCAAGGTCAGCAAGCATAGCCTTTCTGCATTCGTAGCGGTCCATACCCTCGTATTTTCCTGCGTAGCTGTTCATTGAAGCGTCGTCATTCATAACCTTAATTTGCTCTAAGTTATGGCGAAGACCCACTTCAAAGTCGTTGGGGTCATGAGCGGGAGTAATTTTAACTGCGCCTGTACCGAAATCTTTGTCAACATACTCATCGGCAATAATGGGGATTTCTCTGCCAACAAGGGGAAGAATAAGAGTTTTTCCAACTAAATCCTTGTATCTTTCATCCTCGGGGTTAACTGCAACTGCAGTATCACCAAACAAGGTTTCAGGTCTTGTTGTTGCGATTGTAAGATACTCGTCTGAATCTTTTACAAAATACTTAATGTGCCAGAAGTTGCCGTCCTGTTCTGTGTAGGAAACTTCTGCATCTGAAAGTGCTGTTAAACAATGGGGGCACCAGTTTATAATTCTGTTACCCTGATATATAAGGCCTTTATTGTAAAGGTTTATAAACACCTCTAAAACTGCATCGCTGCAGCCCTCGTCCATAGTAAATCTTTCACGGTCCCAGTCACAAGAACAGCCGATTTTCTTAAGCTGATTGATAATTCTGTCGCCGTACATCTTTTTCCAGTCCCAGACACGCTCTAAGAATTTTTCTCTTCCTAAATCGTATCTTGTAAGACCTTCGTTTACTCTTAAGGACTCTTCAACTTTAATCTGTGTTGCGATACCCGCATGGTCAGTTCCGGGCACCCATAATGCCTCGTAGCCTGCCATTCTTTTGTATCTTATCAAAATATCCTGCAAGGTCTCGTCAAGCGCGTGACCCATATGAAGCTGACCTGTTACGTTCGGGGGAGGTATAACAATTGTAAACGGCGGCTTTTTGCTCTTTTCGTCCGCATGAAAATACTTGTTATCAACCCAGAACTTATAAAGTCTTTCTTCAAATTCTGCAGGCTCATAGGTTTTCGCTATGTTCTCTCTATTATCCACTGTATATTCCTCCTAAATGTTGTTATCATATCTTGTCTGCCAGAACTAAAAAAAGAGCCGTGACAGACATCACAAAAAACATAATAAGCTTAAATTTAAATATTTTTTCCTCGCTTACATCCTTTTTAAAAATTACAGGAGCAAGCCTTTTTGCTGAAAGTGCGGCTATGCCGCAAATGACGACAACGGACATTAAAATTATTCTTAAAACCATATGTATCTCACAGTCCTTCTGCTAAAAAATACAATCATTATTATTGTATTTGAAAAATAAAAAAAAGTCAAGAGAAAAATGCTTATTTCATAGCTTTTTCGTCAAAATCGGCGTACATTTATAAACTATTTGTAAAAAAAGAAGAATTGTTTTGACTTTACGGGAAAAATAATATATAATATAGTTAAAATAATGTATATATGGAGAGTGTTTTATTTTGCTTGGTTCTTTAGCAAGTGGTACGGGTTTTTCAGATATTATTTTAAATATACTTTATTCTTTGCCGGCTATCGTTATAGCAATTTCGTTTCATGAGTATGCGCATGGTCTTATGGCGTACTGGCTTGGAGATAACACTGCAAAGTATTACGGAAGACTTACTGTTAATCCTAAGGCTCATTTTAATTTGTACGGAGCTTTATGCATGCTCGTTTTTGGCTTTGGCTGGGCAAATCCCGTGCCGGTAAATGTAAGAGCTTTAAAAAATCCTAAAAGGGATTCTGTTTTGGTTTCTCTTGCAGGGCCTTTGATGAACTTTTTAGTAGCAATAGTGTCGTTTGTTTTGTATTCTGTGATGTTTGCGCTGAGTTTAAAGCTTGAAAATGAAGTTTTGATTAAGGTGCTTGGAATTATGGGAAACATTTTTCTTATATCATCAAGTCTTAATTTAGGTCTTATGGTGTTTAATCTTTTGCCCATACCTCCTCTTGACGGTTCAAAGATTTTATTCCCGTTTTTGCCGGCAAGATGCTACAAGGTTATTTTAACTCTTGAGCGTTACGGCTTTATGATTTTGATGCTTTTGCTTGCAACAGGAATTTTAGACATTCCTTTAATGTGGCTTCGCGGAATTGTTTCCGTACCTGTTATGAAAATCGGGGAATTGGTTTTCAAATTATTTGTGTAATGGTGAATGTTTATGGAAAAGCTTTCTTTCAGGCTTGTTGTGTTTGAGGGCCCGTTAGACCTTCTTTTGCAGCTTATAAGCAAAAATAAAGTTAATATTTATGACATACCCATAAAGGAAATTACTGCTCAGTATTTTGAGGTTATCGAAAAAATGCAGGAGATGGATCTTGAGGTGTCGAGCGAGTTTATCACTATGGCCGCTCAGCTTCTTTACATAAAGTCGAAGATGCTTTTGCCACAAGATGATGAAGAAGATGAAGAAGACCCGAGAGCTGACCTTGCGGCAAGGCTTTTAGAGTATAAAAAATACAAAGAGGCATCGGGGTATTTAAAGGAGCATGAATTTTCGTCAAGATATATGTTTTTTAAAGCTCCCGATGATGTTGAACCTAAGGTTGTAGAATATAAAGGTGATTTTGATATTTCAAAGCTTACTGAGGCTTTTTATGATATTTTAGAGAGAACAAAGAGAAGACAGCCGCCTCCTAAAAAGATTTTTGACGGTATTGTGAAAAGGAGCATCGTTTCAGTTAAAGACAAAATAACTGAAATTCTTGATGCGGTTTCGGGCGGCAGAAAGATAAGCTTTAACGAGTGGTTTGAAAATTTGATATACCGTGAAGAGATGGTTGCATCGTTTCTTGCGGTTTTAGAGCTTATTAAAGACGGCAGGCTCAAGGTAGTATATAGAAGTGATAAGAGAGACTTTGAAATGAGCCAGGGCGAAAAAAATGAGGAGATAAATGATGAGTATTAATTTACAGGGAATACTAGAGAGCGTGCTTTTTGCGGCGGGAGAGGCCGTGAGAGCAGACAAGCTTGCAGAGATTGCAAATGTAAGTGAAGCTCAAATTCATGAAGAGGCAAGAAAGCTTAAGGCTCTCTATGATGAAGAGAAGAGAGGTTTTTTAATTCTTGAAATTGACGATGGATACCAGATTTGCACGAGACCCGAGTATTATACATACGTTCAGGAAATGGCGGGAATTCGCCGTCAGCAAGGGTTATCGAGTGCAGCTTTGGAGGTTTTGAGCATAGTTGCGTATAATCAGCCTGTTACAAAGGGAACAATAGAGTATGTAAGAGGCGTTAACTCAGATGGCGCTGTGTATCGTCTTGTGGAGAGAGGGCTTATTGAAGAAAAAGGCCGTCTTGATGCTCCGGGAAAGCCGATTTTATATGTTACTACTCAGGAATTTTTAAGAAACTTCGGCCTTAAATCGCTTGAGGATTTGCCCGATATTGACGGAGAAGTTGAAACTCCCGAATACGGAGAGCAGCTTAGCATAGAAGTGTGATTAAGTTTACGAAAGAGGGGTTAGGTTTATGCTGTGGATAATAATATTTATTCTTTTGCTTATAGCCTTTTTTCTTCTCTTTTATGTAAAAATGGGAGTTTATTATGTATATTCTGCAGAAAGGATGCAGAATATATTAAAAGTAACAGTAATGGGTATCACAGTTTTTGAGACAGGCAAAAACAAGAAAAAGAAAAAAACTTCTGATAAACCAAAAAAGGAAAAGAAAAAACTTAGCTATGAGGATTTTAGAAAATCCTTAGATAACTGGGATATAAATAAGGAAACACTTAAAGAAGATATTAAAGGGACTTTTAAGAATCTAAGGCGTATTGCGAGGATAAGAAAGGCTCGCTGTGATTTTACTTTTGGATTTTCAGATGCGGCAAAAACAGGAATTGCAGCAGGTGTTTCTTATGGTGTTGTATATGGTGCTTTTTCATTGTTATACGACTGGTTTAAAATGAAAGAAAAGAATTTATCCATAAATGTAAATCCTGATTTTACGAAAGAAGTGTGCGAGCTTAATTTGGAGTTTAAGCTTACAGTTAAGTCATTGTTTGCGCTTCTTGCAGTAAGAGATGTTATAAAAATTTATTTAGCACTTACAAAATAATAAATATATAAAAAGGCGGTGTATGGTATGAGTCATCCTATTGAATCAATTATGGAGACAGCTTTAAAAAATCTAAAGGAAATGGTGGATGTTGAAACAATCGTTGGGGATGCGGTTGAAGCGCCTAACGGAACAGTAATTATCCCGATTTCAAAGGTTAGCTTTGGCTTTGCTGCCGGCGGCAGTGAGTTTGGCAAAAAGGACGAGTCAAATCAGGCTAAGTTTGGCGGAGGTTCAGGCGGCGGTGTGTCAATTTCTCCCGTAGCGTTTATGGTGGTAGGAGAAAATCAGATTAAGCTTCTTCCTGTTTCAAGCGCAAGCACATCGGTTGACAGAATCATAGATGCTGTTCCCGGTATGATTGAAAAGATTAACAACAAAATCTGTAAGATTAAAGCGGATAAAAAAGCAAAAGAAGAGCCCGGAAATGTAAAAGAGGCTTAACAAAAAAGAATGTTTGCCAAGGCAAACATTCTTTTTTATGTTTACAAATCAAAAATTATGTGCTAAAATAGTTTGTGAAAACAAGTGAAAGCGGTGATTTTGTGAAAAAAGCGATTGTTTTGCTTTTGGCGATAAGCCTGATGTTTTTGGTTTCCTGCGGAAAAGATGATTCTCAAAAGTATATTGATGAGCAGGAAAAGAAAATTCAGAAGATTGAAAATGATAATAAAACCGAGGATGGAATTTTCGTTCTTAAAAACAGCTTAAGCGAGGATATTTATTCTATTGAGTTTGTCGCAGCTGATAAAGAAAATCTTATTTTAGATGCTGTTTTACCTGCGGGAAATGAGGTTAAAATTAAAAACTCAGGCGAGTGGGAGCTTAAGATAAAATGTATAGATGACGATGGAGAATACTATTATAAAAGCTTTGGAAAAATTAATTTTGATTTAGATAGTGTCACTTTAAAAGAAGAAAATGGAAAATATATCGCAGAGCTTGAATAAAAAAATAAAGGCGGAAAAACCGCCTTTATTTTTTTATCTGTTTTTTGCTTCTTCAAGCTTTGACTGTCTTCTTTGTTTAACTTCGTCAGACATAGGCTTGATATCGCCCGCTGCAGTAAGAGCCATTCTTGTCATAACGGGTCCGAATAATTCGTAGATTAAAACCGCAAAAAGAGTTATGTTTCTGATAAGATTTCCCTCTTGACCAAGCTGCATAGCAGTTGCACACATGCCAAGTGCAACACCTGCCTGAGGAAGAAGTGTTATACCTAAGTATTTGCAAATCTCGGGAGAACACTTTGTAGCCTTTGCGCTTGCGTATGAGCCATAGTATTTTCCAAGTGAACGGAAAATGATGTATATTATACCGATTACAACGATAGCTAAATCGGAAAAAACGCCAAGCTCAAGTTCTGCACCGCTTATAACGAAAAACAGCGCAAGAAGAGGAGAGGTCCATTTTTCTGATTTTTCCATAAGGTCATGAGAAAGCGGACAAATATTACAGAATACTGTTCCAAGCATCATACAAACCAAAAGTGATGAAAAGCTTATATGAACAGGTCCTATATGGAAATCAAGCATCGAAAGAGACACTGTTAAAAACACAAAAGCGATAGTCATATTAAGACGGTTTGTGTTTGAATTAAAGAGCTTTTCAAGCTGTGTTAAAATCCATCCCATTATTGCACCAAGAGAAAGCGACATAATAATTTCAACAAGGGGATTAACAACTATTGAAATAATATCAACAGCTCCTGCAATAAGGCTCTTGGCAATACCAAATGAAACCGCAAAAACAATCAGGCCAACAGCATCGTCTAATGCAACGATTGGCAAAAGAAGACTTGTTAAAGGGCCTTTAGCCTTATACTGTCTTACAACCATAAGTGTTGCTGCGGGCGCTGTTGCAGTTGCAATAGCACCTAAAGTAATAAGCTGAGAAACTGATAGCTTATCAGGCATAATAAGATGCACAACAAGAAGAGCTATATCGACAAAAAGGGTTGCGACCAATGCCTGAAAGATACCTATAACAAAGGCTTGTTTGCCTATTTTCTTTAAATCCTCAATACGAAACTCACTTCCGATTGAAAAGGCTATAAAGCCAAGTGCTACTTCCGAAATAAGAGATAGCTTTTCTACTGCATCGTGAGAACTAAAGCCGAGGCCTTCGATTCCTGCAGCACCAAGACAATAGGGGCCTATAAGAACGCCTGCGATCAGATATGCAGTAACTGACGGCAATTTTAAGCGTTTGAAGGCTCTTGTCATCAGAAGACCTGCTAAAAGGGCTATTGAAACTGATAATAATATGTTCATACTGAAAACTCCTTAAACCTAATATAAAAGATCATACCTAATATACAACTTTATTTATTAAAAGTCAACAGAAAAAATCACGAATTTATGTGCTTAAATTACATCTTTTGTAGTTAAATTTACATATTCGTCTTTAAGTTTTGACGAAACGAAATTTTGACTTTTGTATAGGCCCCAATAGCCTGACATCATATAGCTTGTAGCGCAGACAAGGAAAAAGACAAGCATTGCTTTTCCGCCAAAAACCTCTAAGGCAAGAACAAACGATGCCACAGGGCAATTAACAACACCACAGAAGAGTGCAACAAAGCCAATCGCTGCACCGAATGCCGGGTCAAGCCCTAAAAGATGCGCTAAAACGCATCCGAATGTTGAGCCTACAAAAAACGCCGGCACGATTTCTCCACCCTTAAAGCCTGCCGCTATGGTGATTGCGGTAAACAGAATTTTAAGAATGAATGCTTCGTATCTTGCTTCTCCCTGCATAGCACGGTTTATTACATCAAAGCCTGCGCCGTTGTAGTCTGTTGTGCCCAAAACTAAAGTAAGTAAAATAAGTATTCCGCCACCAACAAGTGCTCTTATATAACTGTTTTTAAACCATTTTTCGCTTAAGTGTTCGCATTTTTTTATTATAAAGCAGAAAAGAATGCTTACAAGCGCCAGAAAGACCGCCAAAATGATAACTTTTCCCATAAGTTCAAGAGAAATTGCTTCGGGCATTTTTATATCTAAAAATCTGACGGGTGCAACATTTAAAAGTGATGAAACCTTTGATGAAATTAAAGATGATATAACACAGGGGAACAGTGCAGGATATGCCATAACTCCCACATTTGTTACTTCAAGTGAGAAGAATACAGCTGCGGCAGGTGTTCCGAAAAGCGCTGAAAACAGTGCGCTCATTCCTGTCATCACTATTATATGTTTGTCGCCTTTATTAAGTTTAAATATTTTGCCTAAGGAAAATCCGATACTTCCGCCCAGCTGAAGAGCGGCACCTTCTCGTCCTGCCGAGCCTCCGACAAGATGAGTAATAACAGTGCTTAAAAATATAAGTGGGGCCATTACAAAAGGAACGGTTGCATCGGTATTTGTGGCTTGTATAACTCGGTTTGTATCAAGCTGACCCGCTTTAAGCGCAAGTCTATAAAGAAAACAAATTAAAACGCCGCCTAAGGGCAATAAAAATATAAGCCAGAAATTTTCTTCGCGCAATTCGGTCACATAGTCTACTGATATATGAAACAGGCTTCCAACAACACCGCCTGTGCCGCCGACTATAAGCGAAATAAAAAGCCATTTAAAAAGCGTTTTTATGTATTCAAAAGGAGTTTTTATATTATTTGTAATTTTCATTTCGATTAATCCTTTCTCGTTAAAAGATCCTTAGCAAAAGTATAATACAACCTGCAAGAATAAATGTCAAGAGAAAAGAAAAAATTTATAACAAAAAAACAAGCCAAGCTGATGCCTGACTTGTTTGTGGTTGCGGGAGGCGGATTTGAACCACCGACCTTCGGGTTATGAGCCCGACGAGCTACCAAGCTGCTCCATCCCGCGATATAAAGTTTCATTTGCATATATAAGTATAGCATAGGTTTTTAAAAAAGTAAAGAAAAATTTTTAAAAATAATTAAAAAAATTATTCTGCGTAGTTTATAATATGCAAAATTAACAAAAGTATGCAAAGAATTTTAAAAAAACATATTAGGTTGTCTAAAATCATTAAAAAATCACTTATTACATATAATTGTAGGGAGGTGAGGATATGTTTTATAAAAGTAAAACAAATGTTTCGGTTCTTCAGCTGGGACTTAAAAGGGCGGAAGTATATGACGGGGAAGTTGACGGGATTTACGGGCCAAATACTGAAAGAGCGGTTGATGAGCTTTTGAGGATGAATTCAGTAGAGACTGAGGATGATAAGAACGAAGAAGCCTTAAAGCTTCTTTCCTCATATCTTGGAGGCTATATTTTATACGAAATACAAAGTGGAGATACATATTATAATATTG
>CALAUK010000207.1 GCA_937892135.1 uncultured Clostridia bacterium
AGTTTTTTAAAACTCCCGCTAAAACCGCACCTGTCATTCCAACGGCGATGATTTTAAAAATGTCCATTTTATCACCTACAATGCAAACACACTTTTTATCGTTTCAAACAAATTACTTATCTGCTCAACTATTATAAAAAGTACCACTATAAGACCCGCAAGAGTGGTAAGCATCGCCTGCTCCTCTCTTCCCGACCTTATGAGTAGCTGATTTAAAACCGAAACAATTATGCCGATAGCTGCTATTTTAAAAACCAAATCTATGCTCATAAGTACCTCCTAAACAAATAACACAACAATAAAAATCCCCAAAAGCACGCCTGAGCTTTTGTATGTTTTTTCGTTCTTTTTAAGGTTTTCTTCGCTTTCAGAAATTAAGCTTTCTATGCTTAAAATGCCTGAGGCAAGCATATTTTTCTGGCACAGGCTGTCCCCCGTGCCGAGAGAAAGTAATATATCGCAAAGCACATTTATATCGCTTTTTGAAAGGCAGAGAGCGGCTCTTTTTTTGTTAAGCTCATCTTTGATGATGCTCTCTTTTAATTCGGGATTTTTTTTAAGCTTTTCTCCCATTAACCAAAAAAGCTCTCCTGCCTCGCTTTCTCTTTTTTTGCCCGCTAAGGTAAATATCTCAGACACAGGCGTTTTAAAAAAGCTTACATCTCTTAAAATGATTTCTAAAATCATTTTTATTTCCTTTAAGCTAAACGCCCTCTTTTTTAGCCTTGCCGAAAGCTCAAAGCCCGTTAGTGCACACGATAAAAAAACCATTAAAGCACCAATTATTTTAATCATATTTCTGCCCCACCGTATTTTAAAATTCTCTTGTTTTCACCAATCACTATGTATTTTTCAAAAACATCAAAAATGCATGGATTTTTCTTTTTAACATCGTCTATATCTTTTCCGTGGATACTTGCTATTACAGAAACCCCCGAACACGAGGCGTAGCTTACTGCATCATAATCTTCTTTTTTTCCAAGCTCGTCTGTTATTATTACATGAGGCGAAAGGCACCTTACTGCCATAGGTATCGCTTTGTCTTTGGGTATTAAAGAGTAAACATCTGTGTTTTTACCTATATCAAAACTCGGCGCACCTGAAGAAAGCGCGCAGATTTCGCATCTTTCATCTATAACAGAAACCTTAAAGCCAAAGTCTGAAATGAGCCTTGCAATTTCACGAAGCATTGTTGTTTTTCCCAGACCCGGAGGCGAAATAATGAGTGTGCTCTTTATGTCGTTTCCGCTTTTAATAATCCTTATCGCCTCATCTGCCGAGTTTTTAATCTGCCTTGAAACCCTGAAATTTAAAGAGGATACCTCAGAGATTGAAACAATTTTTCCGTTTTCGGTTACTCCTCTTCCCGCAAGCCCTACCCTGTGCCCGCCTTGTATTGTTACAAAACCGTTTTTAATTTCGTCTTCAAAGCTGTAATACGAGCCTTTTGTAATACACATAAGCGAATATGAAATATCTTCTTCTGTTACAATGTATGCCTCGTCAGCGCTTTTTACAATTCCGCTTTCACCAATAAAAAAGCTTTCGCCCCCTAAAACTATTCCCAAAGGAAGAGACTTTCTTAATCTTATTTCTTCCAAGCTCTCAGAATTTATTTTTTCCAGAGCCTGCCTTATCCTTTGAGGCATATACAAATAAATGCCATCTTTACCGTTCATTTTCCCCCTCCTTGTCCTTTGTTAGTTTAATTGTATGAGCAATATAACAAAAAAAGAACCCCGGTAATTACTTACCGAGGTCCTTAAATTAATTTTTACTTTTCTTTTTTGATTTTTTGTAGGCTTCGCGCAAAAGCTTATTCCACTCGCCATTAAGTATCATAAACGCTATTAAACATATAGCGAACAAGGTTAAAAGCACGGCGCCGGAAAGCATAAGCACAATATTTTTGTTTATTATAAATCCCAAAACAAACGATACAGCACCTAAAATAAAGCTTATAATCATCAAAAGCCTTGCAATTCTCATTCTCGAAAATACAATAAACTTTTGCCGCTGCTCCTTGCTTAACCGCTCAAGTTTTTTATTCATTTTTATCACCTCTCACCATTAAGCTTAAAACGCGCAAAATTTTTATCAGTCTTTATCGGGAAGAATTGCATTTAGCACGATACCCAAAATAGAAGCAACTGCCAATGCTGTTAGAGAAATTGTCATACCACCGATTGTGAATGTTGCTGCGCTTCCCAAACCAAGAGCTGATACTAAGATAACAGCTGCAACGATAAGGTTTCTGCTCTTTGCAAAGTCAACCTTATTTTCAACAACGTTTCTGACACCGATTGCAGAAATCATTCCGTAAAGGATAAATGAAATACCGCCTATAACAGCTGTGGGAATAACGTTAACCAAAGCCGCAAATTTAGGTGAGAATGAAAGTAATACTGCGATAACTGCTGCAATACGAACAACCTTGGGGTCATAAACCTTTGAAAGTGCAAGTACGCCTGTGTTCTCGCCGTATGTTGTGTTAGCGGGACCACCGAAAAGTGATGCAATTGTTGTTGCAATACCATCACCGATAAGTGTTCTGTGAAGACCGGGCTCTTCGATAAAGTTTTTGCCAACTGTTGAAGAAATGGCAGAAATATCACCGATATGCTCCATCATTGTTGCAAGTGAAATCGGAACTATTGCAACGATTGCACTTATTATTAAAGAAGTGTTAGACCAGTCAACGCCACCGAATACTGTTTTCTCCCAGTGAATAGGAAGACCAATCCATTTAGCGCTCTTAAGATTTTCTAATGCGCTGGCAGAGAATAGGCTAAGATTTGAATTTCCGCCTAAAGCAATAAACGCACCATCTTCAGTTGGCTTACCCCAGATAAGAGCAAGAATAACTGCAATCAGGCACGCGCCCAATACGCCTAAAAGGATAGGAATAATCTTCATCATTCCCTTGCCCCAGATGTTGAAAATAAGAACGATTACAAGTGCGATAACTGCTAAAAGCCAGTTTGACTGACAGTTAGAAACTGCACTGCCTGCAAGACCAAGACCGATTGCAATAATGATAGGTCCTGTTACAACGGGCGGGAAAAAGCGCATAACCTTTTTAGTTCCGAACGCCTTTATAAGACCTGCTAAAATAAGATACACCAAACCTGCTGCTGCAACACCAAGACATGCATAAGGAAGCTTAGCAGTATCCAAAACACCATCAGCGCCTGTTGTTATTGCAGCATAACCTGCCAAAAACGCAAATGATGAACCTAAAAATGCAGGAACCATTCTCTTTGTTACCAAGTGGAAGAACAAAGTTCCAAGACCTGCCATAAGAAGTGTTGTTGCAATATCAAGTCCTGTTAAAAGCGGAACAAGAACAGTTGCACCAAACATAGCAAATACGTGCTGGAAGCCCAAAACTAAAGTTTTGCCGGCTCCAAGCTCTTTGACATCATAGATGCCGCCATTGTTTTTTTCCATTTTTTCATCCCCCTAAATTTTTTCTTAAGTACAAACCTAAGTTGTTAGTATTATACCAAAGAAAAGTTTGTTTGTAAACAAGTTTTATAAAAAAGATTGGTTTTTATTATTTAAATTGTCAGTTTTAACCTATTTTTGTCAGATTTTTTGTTTAAAACTGCCAAAGTTTTTCTTTTTTCGAATATTTTTTCGATTTTCTCTTGACATCGAAAACTTGTTCTGTTATACTGATTACAGAACATAGGTTCGCTAGTTTTTTGTGAGGTGATTTTTATGACAAAGAAAATATATTTATCCAGAAGAAGAACAGTTATCGTTGACAAAAAGAAGTTTTTCAGATTTATTTTAATTTCTGTTTTGCTTATTAACCTTATGATATCTTTGTTTGTTGCTCCTATATTAACAAAAGCAGATGAAGAGCCGATATTTGAAACTGTAACAGTCAGAATAGGCGACACTTTGTGGTCTATTGCAGAAGACTACTCTTCTGATGGCGATGTAAGAAGCTTTGTTTATGAGTTAAAGAAGCAGAATAACTTAAAGAGTGCAAATCTTCGTGTCGGACAGGAAATTTTAGTTCCAATCAATTAATCCTTATATATGTGTTTAATCCCACCCCAAAAGGACAGACGGAAAGGCTCCCCCTTCCCTATGTCCTTTTTATTTTCGGACATACATTTTATTTTTATAAAGACATATAATTTTATACCTTATAATTTTGAAAGGCGTGTGAAATTTATGTTCTTTTCATTACTTTCGTTTTTGTACTCATTTTTTCAAAGCTTCTTTCTTGCAGGCTACATAACGGGCAAAAACTCTTTTCCAAAGCCTCTTACCCAGAAAGAAGAAGATGAATTCTTAGAAAGAGCAAAAGCAGGCGATATGGAGGCAAGAGACACTCTTATCGAAAGAAACTTAAGGCTTGTTGCGCACATAGTTAAAAAATACTCTCAAAACACTGCCTATGAAACGGAAGACTTAATTTCTGTCGGCACGATAGGTCTTATAAAGGCGATTGACAGCTTCAATTCAAAAAAGAACATACGCCTCGCCACCTACGCCGCAAGATGCATACATAATGAAATTTTAATGCTTATCAGAGCTTCCAAGCACCGCGGGGGCGAAATTTCTCTTGAAAACCCAATCGGCACAGACTCCGAGGGTAACACAATATCTCTTTTAAATATAATAGGAACAGACGATAATGATATAACAGATACTATTTATCAGAATACAAGGCAAAAAAAGCTCTATGAGGCAATAGATATCTGCTTAACCGAAAGAGAAAAGGAAATCATAAAATACCGCTACGGACTTTACGGATTAGAAGAAAAGCCGCAAAGAGAAATTGCAAGTTTATTAAACATCTCCCGCTCATACGTTTCAAGAATTGAAAAAAAAGCCACAGATAAATTAAAAAGCTACCTTAAAAACTGTTAATCTGCCAATTTTTGCGCTGATTTAATTGACACACTCCCTCACTTATGATATAATTATCCTTGCGAAAACAAAGGGGTTTTAAGGGATTTTCCCCGAGAAGCTCCTTTTTGTTTTTATACTCTAAATATTGAAAGGATATGATGAATGTGGGTTTAACACTTACAGAAAAAATTCTTAAGGCCCATGTGGTTGACGGCTCATTTGTAAAAGGCGAAGAAATCGGCCTTAGAATTGACCAGACCTTAACCCAGGACGCTACCGGAACAATGGCGTATCTTGAGTTTGAGGCTATGGGCATTAAGAGAGTAAGAACTGAGCGTTCAGTTGCTTACATCGACCACAACACTCTTCAGTCTGGCTTTGAAAATGCAGACGACCACAGATTTATCGGCTCTGTGGCAAAAAAACACGGTATTTATTTTTCACGCCCCGGTAACGGCATTTGCCATCAGGTTCACCTTGAAAGATTCGGTGTCCCCGGAAAAACACTTATCGGCTCTGACAGCCATACTCCGACAGGCGGCGGTATCGGTATGATTGCAATAGGTGCAGGCGGTCTTGACGTTGCAGTCGCTATGGGCGGCGGCGCATACTATATAACATACCCGAAAATTGTTAATGTTAAATTAACGGGTAAGCTAAATCCGTGGTGCGCTGCAAAGGACGTTATCTTAGAGGTTTTAAAAAGGCTTTCAGTTAAGGGCGGTGTCGGCAAGGTTATAGAATACACAGGCGACGGCGTTTTAAGCCTTTCCGTTCCCGAGAGAGCAACCATAACAAATATGGGCGCAGAGCTTGGCGCAACAACTTCAATTTTCCCGTCAGACGAAATTACGCGCGTCTTTTTAAAGGCGCAGAAAAGAGAATGTGACTTTACTCCCTTATCTGCCGACGAAGATGCAGTTTATGATGAAACAATAACTATAAATCTTTCCGAGATTGAGCCACTCGCTGCCTGCCCCCACTCTCCCGATAATATTAAATCGGTAAATGAGATTGGCAAAATGAAGATTGACCAGGTATGCATAGGCTCTTGCACAAACAGCTCTCTTGCCGATATGATGAAGGTTGCGCACATTTTAAAAGGTAAAACAGTTCACCCCGATGTGTCATTATCAATAGCTCCCGGCTCAAAGCAGGTTTTAAATATGCTTTCCGAAAACGGCGCACTTTCTGTTATGATTGATGCGGGCGCAAGAATACTTGAGAGCGCATGCGGACCTTGTATTGGTATGGGTCAGTCACCTAATTCGGGCGGAATTTCTCTTCGTACATTTAACAGAAACTTCGAGGGCCGAAGCGGAACAAAGGACGGTAAGATTTATCTTGTTTCTCCCGAGGTTGCAGCTCTTTCTGCCATAAACGGACATCTTTCAGACCCGAGAGATCTAGGCGATATGCCGGAGTTTAAGATGCCCGAAGAATTTGTTATAAACGATAATATGATAGTGCCTCCCGCAAGCGAGGATGAGGCAGACAGCGTAGAAATCCTGAGAGGACCTAACATTAAGCCCTTCCCCGTAACAAGTCCTTTAGAGGATAAAATCGAGTGCAAATGCTCATTAAAGGTAGAAGACAATATAACAACAGACCACATTATGCCTGCAGGCGCAAAAATTCTTCCGCTCCGCTCAAATATTCCCGCAATTTCAAATCACTGTTTTACAGTTTGTGATGAAAAATTCCCCGAAAGAGCAAAGGAATATGGTAAGAGCATAATTGTAGGCGGCGCAAACTACGGACAGGGCTCGTCTCGTGAGCACGCGGCGCTTGCTCCGTTGTATTTGGGTGTTAAGGCAGTTTTGGTTAAATCATTTGCGCGTATTCACCGCTCAAATCTTATTAATGCAGGCATTCTGCCCCTTACTTTTGAAAATGAAAACGATTACGAAAACATTTCGCTTTCAGACGAGCTTGTTTTAGAAGGTCTTCTCTCTAAAATCAAAAACGGCGAGGATTTGGTTTTAGAAAACAAGACAAACGGCAAGTTAATTAAAGTAAAGTGTGAGCTTTCAGAAAGAGCAAAGGATATTATTCTTTCAGGCGGTCTTTTAAGCTACACAAAAGACAATTTAAAGTAAGGAGGAAAGTTAATGAGCGATAAAATTAAAATGACCACTCCGTTAGTTGAGATGGACGGAGACGAAATGACCAGAATTATATGGAAAATGATAAAAGATATTTTGCTTACTCCATATATTGATTTGAAAACTGAGTACTATGATTTGGGACTCGAATACAGAAATGAAACAGAGGACAAAGTAACTTTTGATGCCGCTGAGGCAACAAAGAAGTACGGTGTTGCGGTTAAGTGCGCAACAATCACTCCCAATGCCGAAAGAGTTCGTGAATATAACTTATCTTCTATGTGGAAGTCGCCTAACGGAACAATAAGAGCAATTTTGGACGGAACAGTTTTCAGAACTCCCATTATTGTAAAAGGTATAACTCCCTTTATCCCCACCTGGACAAAGCCTATAACTATCGCCCGTCACGCTTACGGCGATGTTTACAAAAACACAGAGGCGCAAGTTCCAGAGGGTGCAAAATGCGAACTTGTTGTAACCGATAAAGACGGAAACGAAACCCGTGAGTTAATACACGAGTTTAAAAACACATCAGGTATTATTCAGGGTCTTCATAACACTGACAAGTCAATTGCAAGTTTTGCAAAGAGCTGCTTTAACTTCGCACTTGACACAAAGCAGGATTTGTGGTTTGCAACAAAGGACACAATCTCTAAAAAGTACGACCACCGCTTTAAAGATATTTTCTCTGAAATTTACGAAAATGAATACAAAGAGAAGTTTGAAGAAGCCGGCATAGAGTATTTCTACACTCTTATTGACGATGCCGTTGCAAGAGTTATCCGTTCAAACGGCGGATATATCTGGGCGTGCAAAAACTATGACGGCGATGTAATGAGCGATATGGTGGCAACTGCATACGGAAGCCTTGCTATGATGACTTCAGTTTTGGTTTCTCCCGAGGGTGTTTATGAATATGAGGCGGCGCATGGAACAGTTCAGCGCCACTACTACAAGCACTTAAAGGGCGAAAAGACCTCAACAAACAGCGTTGCAACCTTGTTTGCTTGGACAGGTGCTCTTCGTAAGAGAGGAGAACTTGATAACTTGTCTGAACTTATAAGCTTTGCAGACAAGCTTGAAAAGGCAACAATTAAAACAATAGAAGACGGCGTTATGACAGGCGACCTCGCGGCGCTTTCAAGCCTTGAAAACAAGAAAACAGTTGATACTGAAACTTTCTTAATCGAAGTAGCGAGCCGTCTTAAAGAAATGATGTAACAAAAAACAGACATACTGATGTATGTCTGTTTTTTATTACTTATTCATTTTATCCAAATCGTTTTTACGGATTTCAACTCGTCTTACCTTACCGCTGATTGTCTTGGGAAGCTCATCTACAAACTCAACGATTCTGGGATATTTGTACGGAGCAGTATGTGTTTTAACATATTCCTGAATTTCTTTTTTAAGCTCATCAGTTCCTTCTGTTCCTTTTACTAAAACGATTGTAGCCTTTACAATCTGACCGCGTACCTCATCGGGAACGGGAGTTACTGCACACTCAAGAACATAAGGAAGCTCCATAATAACGCTCTCGATTTCAAAGGGTCCGATACGGTAGCCTGAGGATTTTATAACATCATCAATTCTGCCTACATACCAAAGGTATCCGTCTTCGTCCATTGTTGCCTGGTCGCCTGTATGATAGTATCCGTCGTACCATACTTCGTTTGTCTTTTCCTCGTCAAGATAGTAGCCGGTAAAAAGACCGCATGGAACTTCATCTTTCACACGAACACAGATTTCACCTGTATCACCTATCTTACACTCGTTGCCGTCAGGATCCAAAACAACAACATCATATAAGGGACTGGGTCGGCCCATTGAACCGATTTTCGGTGTGGAGCCAACAAAGTTTGCGATAGAAAGTGTTGTTTCTGTCTGACCGAAGCCCTCCATAATTGTAAGTCCTGTTGCTTTTTTGAACTGATTGAATACTTCGGGGTTTAATGCCTCGCCCGCTGTTGTCGCATACTCAATAGAAGAAAGGTCATACTTTGACAAATCCTCCTTGATGAAGAAACGATACATTGTAGGCGGTGCACAGAAGGTTGTGATGTTATACTTTTTAAACATCGGCAAGATATCTTCTGAATGGAAGCGGTCGAAATCGTATGTAAATATGCCCGCTTCACAAAGCCACTGACCATATAGCTTGCCCCACAAAGCTTTACCCCAGCCTGTATCTGAGATAGTAAAGTGAAGTCCGTCAGGATTTACATTATGCCAGTGCTTTGCAGTCGGATAATGACCTAAAGCATATTTGTATGAATGAGTCGCAATACGGGGATAGCCTGTTGTACCCGATGTGAACAGCATAAGCATAGGATCGTTTCCGCAGGGAGTATTTTCTGTTCTGTCGTAGTGTGTGCTGAAACGCTCCATTTCAACATTAAAATCATTCCAGCCGTCCTTTTTGCCTCCAACCAAAACTTTAATCATACCCGGATAGTTTACTGCTGCCTTTTCTGCCTCATCTGAAACATCGCCGTCTGCAGTACATACAATCGCTTTAACCTTTGCCGCTTTGAATCTGTAATCAAAATCGTGTTCTACAAGCTGATTTGTTGCAGGGATTGCGATAGCACCGATTTTATGAAGCGCAAGCATACTAAACCAGAACTGATAGTGCCTTTTTAACACAAGCATTACAGTGTCGCCTTTTTTGATACCAAGCGATTCAAAGTAGTTTGCAGTTTTTGCCGAATACTTTTTCATATCGCTGAATGTGAAGCGTCTGTCGGTTTTATCATTTGCAACCCACATCATAGCTAATTTTTCGGGGTTCTTCTGGGCGATAGCATCAACACAGTCAAATGCAAAGTTAAATGTGTCTTCATTTTTAAATTTAATGCCGTTGAATACGCCGTTTTCATCATAAAATGATTCAATATATTTATCTGCAACAGTTTCTTTGCTTTCCTTTTTAACCTTAGCCTTAGCCGCGATTATAGGTGCTTCGGGGTATTCTTCGCTAACTGTTCCGTCCTGCGGATTTAATACAACCGCATGGAATTCACATCCGCCCTCGGAAACTGCAACCATACCGTGAGGAATGATACTGTTATAAAAAATTGAGTCTCCCTCATTAAGCACATCTATATGATTTCCAATCTGAACCTTAAGTGAGCCCTTAACGATAACGTCAAACTCCTGACCGTTATGTGAGCTTAACTTAATAGGAGTATTCTGTTCTTCTTCAATATAAGGAAATTTAACTAAGAATGGCTCTGCAAGCTTTCCTTTGAATCTTGGAGCCAAGTTATTGTACTGAGCGCCGTACTTCTTTAAGATTTTAAGACCCTCGCCCTTTCTTGTAATAGCAAAAGAGGTTAAAGTTGTGCTTGTTCCCTCAAGCAAATCAACAACCTCAACGCCGCAAGCCTTTGCGCACTTGTAGATAAAGGTAAAGCTGAAGTCGGTTTCACCTTCTTCTAAAACCTTGTAATCTTCTTCAGACACGCCGCAAAGCTTAGCTAGCTCTTCAGGTGTATATCCTTTTGCCTCGCGCAGTTCTTTTATTCTTCCTGCGACTTCCTTTAAACTGTACTCCATTGTTCTGTCTCCTTTCATTTTGACAAATATCAATTTATCAAATCTGAATAAAACAAAAAACCCGTCTCAAAGAAAACTTTGAGACGAGTTAATAAACCCGCGGTACCACTCAAATTACGGAACAAAACTATCCCGTCACTTTCCGAGCTCTGACAAGCCCTTTGCCTTAACGCAGCATTACGGAAGGAGTCTACTCACTTTCGCTTTCGGTCCTCCGACTCAGAGGTGATAAGTCATTGGAAAGCTCTGCCATTGCCTCGCACCACCCGGCAACTCTCTCAAGGCTTCACAATCCGACCGTCCTCGTCACAGTCGTTATTTGTGATATTCAAATTTAATTTGTATTATACACTTCTTTTTTCTTTTTGTCAATAGTTTTTTAAAAATTTTTCAAAAACGGCTTGCCGAAGCAAGCCGTTTTTCTGGAGCTGGTGGCGTGACTTGAACACGTGACCTTCTCATTACGAGTGAGATGCACTACCGACTGTGCTACACCAGCATATTAAGCTTAATGATTATAACATATTTCTTAGCTAAAATCAAGCTAATTTTAATATTTTTATAAACAGATAAAGGATTTTGGCTTTTTTTGCCGTATTTAATAAATAGTTTTAATGTTAAAGAAACGGGGTGTGTGATTTGCAGATTCGCGAGATGCTTGAAAAAAGAGAAAAAGAAACACTTTCAAAATATGCGTCTTTATCATCTGAAACCAAGGGCAGAGATTTTCCATTAGAAAAATGCCCTCTTCGAACCGAGTTTCAGCGTGACCGTGACAGAATAATTCATTCAAAGGCTTTCAGGCGCTTAAAGCATAAAACTCAGGTTTTTATTGCGCCCGTCGGCGACCATTACAGAACGCGCCTTACCCACACGCTTGAGGTAAGCCAGATTGCGAGAACCATCGCAAGAAGCCTTTCTTTAAACGAGGACTTAACCGAGGCTATGAGCTTAGGTCATGACCTTGGGCATACTCCTTTCGGACACAAGGGCGAAGAAGAATTAGACCGCCTCTGCTCAGAGGGTTTTACTCACTTCGAGCAGAGCCTCAGAATTGTTGAAAAACTGGAGGGCGGATGCGGACTTAACTTAACTTATGAGGTGCGTGACGGAATTAAAAATCACACAGGCAAATGTATGCCGTCTACTTTAGAGGGCAAAATTTTAAAATTTGCGGATAAGTTTGCATACATAAACCACGATATAGACGATTCCTTAAGGGCAGGCATTATAACAGAAAAAGACCTGCCGAGAGATCCAATTGAAATTTTAGGTTCTGACTCAAGTCAGAGAATTGACACGCTTATTTCAGATATTATAAATAACTCTTTTGACAAGTGCGATATTTTAATGTCGCCTGTCGTTGAAGAGGCTATGTACTCACTTCGAAGCTTTCTTTTTGAAAAAGTGTACGACAGCGAGGAAAAGCGTTCAGAAGAAAAAAAGGGTAAGCATATAATTTCTTCTATGTTTGAATATTTCATAAATAACATTGACGCTCTCCCCGATGAGTGCAAAAAATTTCTTTCTGAAAGCTCGGAAGAGAGAGTTGTGTGCGACTATATTGCAGGTATGAGTGATGTGTATGCAGTTAATTTATACAACAGACTTTTTGTGCCTCGCGCGTGGTAAAAAATATTATAATTTTATGCATAAATGCCCGATATATTTAGTGTTTTTTGCATAAAAAAATTCTTTTTGTACAATATAATGTATAAAATATCATTTTTTAAAAGGATTTTTCTTTTTAGTGTCGAATTATGATATTAAAGGTAGATTTTTTACAATACAATGTTTAAGGAGAGTAGTTTCTTGTTTTATTCAGATGATATTGTTCAGGAAGTCATTTCTGCAAACGATATTGTGGATTTGGTTTCATCATATACACAGCTGAAACGAAGCGGCAGAGGCTTTACAGGGCTTTGCCCGTTTCATAATGAAAAAACTCCCTCCTTTCACGTTTCTCCCGATAAACAGCTTTATCACTGTTTCGGCTGTGGAGTAGGCGGTTCTGCGGTTCAGTTTGTTATGGCGATGGAAAACTTAGACTTTACGGAGTCGTTAAAGTTTTTAGCAGACAGAGCGTCAATTCCTCTTCCTGAACCGACAAGCCAATCTGGCTTTGCCGATAAAAATCACAAAAAAAAGCAGCAGGCGCTTGCGGCAAACAAAATAGCTGCCAAGTTTTTTTATGAAACGCTTATCGGCGAAAACGGAAAAGCAGGCCTGAGCTATTTTGCGACAAAGCGCGGGTTTACTAAAGAGACCATTGTCCGTTTCGGTCTGGGCTATGCACCCGACTCAAAGGACGCGCTTATTAATCACTTGGTAAAGCACGGCTATGAAAAGTCAGACCTTGTTGATTTCGGTCTTGCGATTATAAAAAACAATCAGTATATAGATAAATTCCGAAACAGAGTTATGTTTCCCATTATTGATGTGAGAGGAAATATTATAGGCTTCGGAGGACGAGTTTTAGACGATTCAAAGCCTAAATATCTTAACACATCGGATACTGTGGCGTTTAATAAAAGTAATAACTTATTTGCACTTAACCTTGCAAAATCACATATTGAAAATACTATTATCTTAGCCGAGGGCTATGTTGATGTTATTGCGCTTTTCCAGGCAGGCATTAAAAATGTTGTTGCAACGCTTGGAACATCGCTTACCGATATGCAGGCAAAGATTATTTCAAGATACGCCGGCGAGGTTGTTATCTGCTATGATACTGACACTGCAGGAATTACGGCAACGCTTCGTGCGATAAACATTTTTCAAAATACAGGGCTTAGGGTTCGTGTTTTATCGCTCCCCGGTGCAAAAGACCCTGACGAATTTATTAAAATTAACGGCGGAAACACAAGATTTTTAGAGCTTTTAAAGCAAGCTCCCGGAGCTACAGAATTTCGGCTTAATCTTTTAAAGAAAGATTACGATATAGACAACAGCACAGAAGAAAAGATTTCCTTTATTACTGAGGCAGCAAAGATTTTACTTTCCACAAAAAATATGGTTGAGATTGATGCTTATGCTCAAAAGCTCTCCGATGATTACGGGATTGAGAAAAAATCGTTACTCCTTGAGGTTGAAAGGCTTTCTTCAAAAAATCAGAGGTTTGACGCGTCAAGAGCAGGAAGAAAGGTCGTTATAAATAACCCATCTGTTCCAAGAAGCGTAAACGTTACATCGGGTCAGGAGGACAAAACAGAAGAAAAGCCCTCTCCCCGCCCGACGAACAAAATCATAAACGCCGAGAAGAAGCTTCTTTCTTTGGTTTATTCTTCAAAAGCCGCCGCAAAGCGTGCTAAAGAAGAAATTTTGTGGTCAGATTATTCTATCGATGTTCATAAAAAATTAGCAAGTTATTGCTATTCGCTCTGGGAAAGTGACACACCGCCAAATGCGGCAAAAATGCTTTCCGAGTTTTCAGCGGATGAGGCAAATTATGTAACAGATATTTTAATGGACCATTCAGTTTATGATAATGTACAAGCTGCAACAGAAGACCTTATCTCAGCAATCAAGCTTGAAAGAATTGAGGCTCTTCTCAAGACAGAGAAAAATCCGGAGGTTTTGCTGAACCTTTTAAAAATGCAAAAGCTCTTAAAGTCCAGGAAGGAGAACACATAAATGAGTGAAACAGCAGAAGTTAGTAAAAAATCAATAGTCAAAGACCTTTTAGAACGAGGCAAACAGTCAGGCGTTCTCTCCTTTAAGGATATAATGGATGCATTCGAGAAGATTGAAATTACTGCAGACCAGATGGACAAGGTGTATGAAACACTTGAAAAAGCAGGAATTGAAATCGTTGCCGATATGGATAAAGAGCTTGAGGAAATCGAGCTTTCAGGCGAGGATATAAATGATCTGTCTGTTCCCGAGGGCGTTAATATTGACGACCACGTTAAAATGTACTTAAAAGAAATAGGTAAAGTTCCTCTTTTGGATTCAAACGAGGAAATTGACCTTGCAAAGCGTATGTCCGAAGGAGATGGCGAGGCTAAGCGCCGTCTGGCTGAGGCAAATCTTCGTCTGGTTGTAAGTATTGCAAAAAGATATGTGGGACGCGGTATGCTGTTCTTAGACCTTATCCAGGAGGGTAACTTAGGTCTTATAAAAGCGGTTGAAAAGTTTGACTACACAAAGGGCTACAAGTTTTCAACATACGCAACCTGGTGGATAAGACAGGCTATTACAAGAGCTATTGCAGACCAGGCAAGAACAATAAGAATTCCCGTTCACATGGTTGAAACAATTAACAAGCTTATAAGAGTTTCAAGGCAGCTACTTCAGGAATACGGCAGAGAGCCCACCCCCGAAGAAATTGCAAAAGAGCTTAATATGACAGTGGAAAAGGTTAGAGAGACTATGAAAATCGCTCAGGAGCCGGTTTCACTTGAAACTCCTATCGGTGAAGAGGAAGACAGCCACTTAGGTGACTTTATTCCCGATACCGATGCCCCTGCTCCGTCAGAGTCTGCAAGCTCAGTTCTTTTAAAGGAACAGCTTTTAGAGGTTTTAAACACACTTACTCCAAGAGAGGCAAAGGTTTTAAAGCTCCGCTTTGGTTTAGTTGACGGCAGAGCAAGAACTCTTGAAGAGGTTGGCCACCGCTTTAACGTAACCCGTGAGCGTATAAGACAGATTGAGGCAAAGGCTCTTCGTAAGCTTCGCCACCCCTCAAGAAGTAAAAAGCTTAAAGATTATTTAGATTAATAAAAAAAGGATGCTTTTCGCATCCTTTTTTATTAATTATTTGCTTTATTTTCTTTTTTATATTATAATATAATTGTTTAATTCAGTAAAATCGCAGAAAGGCAGAAAATTTTATGAAAAAGCTTTTTAGTATTATTATGGTTATGGTATTAATGTTTAATATCTCTTTAATTAATGTGCCGGCAGCTGACCAAAAAGCTATAAATATTTTTATAGATGGTACTTATGTACCAAGAACTGACGTAAAACCATTTATCGAGGATGGAAGGACATTGGTTCCCGTAAGGGCAGTTTCTGAAACAATGGGTGCAGAGGTTTTATGGGACTATGTAACCCAAACGGTAACAATGAGCAAGTTAACTAAAAAAATAACTTATGACGGCAAGGAATATCTGAATTGCACAGCAAATGCTAAGTTGGTTATCGGTCAAAATTTAATTACAATAGGATTAACCGATGCAAATGGAGAAGAAGTCTTTTCGGTTGTAAAGGAAATGGATGTAGCCGCTAAAATAGTCAGCGGAAGAACATTTATTCCTGCAAGATTTGTTGGCTATGCATTGGGATATGATGTTTCCTGGGAAGACAAACCCAATCTTGCATCAAGGGTTATTTATAAGTTTATTGGAAGTCAAACAATTGATTTTTCATTAAATTCTGAAAATCCCGTTTATGACCCCGTTAAAAGAATCGATTATAAATATGATAAAGAAAAATATCCTGATACAATAGTTGCTTATGATATAGAATATCCTTGTCGTAAAGGATACGATGATATTATAATTGTTGATGCGACCAACGGCAGATTTGAAGGAACAAAAATGATTAATGTGTTTCCTTACAGATGGACGGCAAATAATATCATCATTGAATGTGATGATGAACAATATAAAATCAGTGAAAATAAAACTTTTGAGGAAAATTTTGAAACTTATTGCAAATTCTATACAGATAAAGTTGGAGAAAAGGTTGTTGTCAACAGCGATTATGCAAATAAGCTTTATTATCCTGAATTTTCAACATTTGAAAATGTTGCGACTTTCAGGAAGCTTCCCGGCACAGAAAGCTTTGCATATATTTCTGATTATATAGATCATTCTAAAAATTACTATGTTGTATCAAATGCACATCCGGCAGTAGATTCTACAAAGATGTATTATATTGAAGAAAGACCTTATGAGGGTTATTATCCGGGAACAAAAAATTATGGAGCAGTGCATAATGAGCTTATAAACAAGGCTTACGAAAAAAATTCATTGATGTTTTTAAATGCATTTCTTGGAGAAACAGGACAGCGTATATGGTCGATGATGAATGATTATTATACTATGTCGGGATATTGTTATGTTCAGCCTGAAACTGAATGGACAAAAAAGTATCTTTTTGTGGATGAATGGGAAGGAATTAGTTTTGGTATGCCTGACCCATTAGATGGTATTCCGAGTGAAGTTGTTGAAAAGTATGGTTTTACTGTTGTTGATAACAAAAGAATTAATTCAGCAAGTCATTTGTTAACATTAAAAACTGATAAGCAGATAATTTATATTGACTATGTCCCAATATCTTTATTGCTAACACATGAGTCAGGTTACTTTGTTCTTTTTGAAACAATTGAAAATTAAAAAAAGGATGTGCTTTGCACATCCTTTTTTTATGCTTTTCTTTTAATTTTTCTTCTTACTGCAACCAGAAGGCTTTTAAAGTTTATTATAATAACGAGTAATGTTATAATAAGGCTTA
>CALAUK010000208.1 GCA_937892135.1 uncultured Clostridia bacterium
GCAGAATATGGTGGCTTACTTTCAAGCAGTGCATCATAATCTCTAATACTTGCAACAAACATACCGCCAGTCGCTAACATACTTGTTATACTCTTGACAGCAATTTCCAAATCACTTTTTGAAAGCATATGCGGCAAAGCATTATCCATATTAATGACAATGTCAAACTGGCTTTTAAATGTTTTAGATAATGCACGAAAGTCGGCATTTTCAAAATAAATTTTCACATTGTTTTTTATAGCTCTCCTCTTTGCCTCTTCAAGCTCGCCCTCGCTTATATCAGAAGCCGTTACATTATATCCCAAAGCCGCAAGCCCTATCGCCTGAGTTCCAATACCACAAGCACAATCAAGGATTCGGGCTTTATTATCATATCCGTTATCTTTGAATAATTTATCTAAAATCAAAGCTTGTTCTTTTATTGTGGCTTGCCAATCAAGAAAAAGTTTATCATATTGCGAAGCCAAATTATCATAAAAGCTTTGTATGATATCCATATCGGTATTCCCTTCCACATTTCAATTTTTTATAAATCTCGATACTGTATACTAAAATCATTTGCTCCATATCAGATTTCCAATTTCATATTCACCATTTAAAGCAATGCCACTGTAAATTTCTTTGCCGTCTGTCGAAACAAAAAAATCACCTATGTATGACATATGGCTGTTGTTAACGAGCCACGAAGCGCGTATAACATAATATTCCTTTTCATCTTTTTCGATAGTTTCCGTAAAACCAAAGGAAAATTTAAACCCCGTGTTTTCGTCTTTTTCGCCTAAAACAGAGTAGCATAACTTTTCTGCATCCTCAGCTGTTATATTTTGATTCCGGTTCACAAGCTGATAATGATACAAAATGCCACTAACCACAAAAATTAAAATTATAACAATGGCGATAATATATATTTTTCTCATTCACATTACCTCGTCAAATATTCTCAAATTCTATACATTATAATTTTACCATAAAATATCTCTTTTTTCAATAATGACTTTAATTTTGTATTATACCTATTGAATTTTTTCCTGTAATATGGTAAAATATGAATAAGCTAAAATATACAAAGCAAAGGAGTGCATAAAATGAAACTTTTAGTTTTAGGCGGTGCGGGCTATATCGGCTCACACACAGCATTAGAGCTTATAAAAAACGGTCACGATGTTGTTGTGGCTGATAATCTTGTAACAGGCTACGAAAAAGCAATTCCCGAAAAAGCAGTTTTTTACAAAGGCGATTTAAGAGATTTTGATTTTCTCGATAACCTTTTCAAGAAAGAAAAATTTGATGCAGTAATCCATTTTGCAGCTTTCTCTCTTGTTGGTGAAAGTGTTACAAATCCTATTAAATACTACGACAATAACCTTTGCGGAACAAAGGTTTTATTAGATGCGATGATTAAAAATAATGTTGATAAAATAGTTTTTTCATCTACTGCCGCAACATACGGCGAGCCCGAGAATATTCCGATTCTTGAAACTGACAGAACACTTCCCACAAACCCCTATGGTGAGACCAAGCTTGCTATGGAGAAAATGTTTATGTGGGCGTCTAAGGCTCATAATTTAAGATATGTATCTCTTCGTTATTTTAACGCCTGCGGTGCGGATATGTCAGCCAAAATCGGCGAGGCTCATAATCCCGAAAGCCACCTTATTCCTTTAGTGCTTCAGGTGCCAAACGGCAAGCGCGAGGCAATTTCCATTTTCGGAACAGATTATGATACTCCCGACGGAACTTGCATAAGAGACTATATCCATGTAAACGATTTAGCAAAGGCGCATATGAAAGCAGCTGCCTACCTTGAAAATGGTGGCGAAAGCAATATATTCAATTTAGGAAACGGCGTTGGATATTCAGTGCTTGAGGTTATAGAGACTTCAAGAAAAGTAACAGGCCACCCCATTCCTGCAAAAGAGGAGCCTCGTCGTGCAGGCGACCCTGCAAGGCTTGTGGCATCAAGCAAAAAAGCAAAAGATGTTTTAGGTTGGGAGCCTGAAATTAAAAGCCTGGAGGCTATAATTGAAAGTGCTTGGAATTGGCATAAAACGCATCCTGACGGATACGAAAAATAAAAGAGAGGGTTTAAGCCCTCTCTTTTATTTTTCGCTTTTTTTCTTTCCTATCGCGAGTGATTTTTCTCCATTTAAGTATATAATAACAAGACCTAACAAAACCAATATGTTAGTAAATTTAATAACTATCGCGAAAAAGGTTTTGTATATAAATGTACAAATCAGTGCCGCTGTCTCTCCGCCGATTATCAAAGCAGCAACATATCCAAAGAATGTTATTCCGCCTAAAAACACACTTATTAAAATCCCGTAACCAAAAACTATTTTAAGCCAGTCCGCTATCTTTTTTAACTTCTCTTTCATATTCCTACCTCCTTATATACCAAGAATCGGAAGCCATCCCATAAGAACAATTACCTCAAGGGCAAACTGCGCTGCTACCCACCAAAGATTATTCTTAAATGTTTTAGAAAAATCCGATTCTGCCAGAGTCATTCCTGCATACATACCAAGTCCTAACGGAGGAGTTATTCCGCACATAACACCGCAGATACAAGGAAGCATTGCCGCCGACAATAAAGCAGAGCAACCAACGCTTTCTAAAACAGTTATAAATACCGAGCCGAAAATAACAATTAAAGATGAGCCCGGAACAACCATTCCCATAAAGCAGGTTATTGCACAAACCGCAACAACTGTGCCAAACTTACCGAAACTCCAGCTTGAGATAATTTCGCCCATTTCCTCTGCTACATTGATATCTTTAAACAAAGAACCAATCATATATCCAAACACGCAAACTCCAATAGTTGGTGCAATAGATTTTACAGCTCCTGCATACATTTTTGCAAGGTTTTTTATTTTAATCAAAGACCTGTCACGGCAGATAATACATGCATAAAAAGATGCAACACCGCCCGCAAACAGCAAAACAGAACTTGACAAATACTTTGCCCCGTCAGCCCCTAATCTCTCTGTAAAGAAATTATCTTTACACAAGTAATCAAAAACAAAGGGCAACAGAATAATCACAGGAAGCAAAAGTCCCTGCCATCCCTCTTTTATAGCCTGTTTGAAGGTAGGTATATCTTCTTTTCTCATAGGCTCAACATTGTAGTGTTTACAAAAGCTCCACACCATAACAATTCTTTGCAAAATAAACCATAAGGAGATTCCCCACAAAATAATCCAGAACTTGCCTATTGTAAGATTCTCTTCAGGATACAAAGCTGTATACGCCCCCAATGCAACAACAATATTTGATGACGGCGGAATCATATTTCCCATATAGCTTGAATTACTAACAATGTTCGCCGAAAGCTCAGGCGGAAATCCCGAGCGTTTCATTGCAGGAACAGTTATCGCACCGGTTGCCATAACATTTCCGGGGCCCGAGCCTGAAAATGCGCCCATAAAAGCACTTGAGACAACCGCCGCATAGCCCGCGCCTCCCCTTAGTCTTCCTATTAAAGATAAAATAACTCCAATACAGCTGTCAACAATTTTCGTTTTTGTCATAAGAATTGACATCGCAACAAACGTCACCATAGAATAGAGCAAAGATGTTGACAAGGCCTCATCAATATAAGTCCACACATTTGTCCAGTTTCCGCTTATGGTTACAAGCAAAAGAAAACTTAAGAAAACTGCCTCATAAATCGGCCTTTTTAAAACCGTAAACATGATTATGATTGCTATTAACATAATAGCTAAGTACATAAGTGATATCGGCACTAAAACACACTCCTTTAAACCTTTTGGTTATTATTCTTATATCTTTTCAGTTATATTATATTTATTCCTCACCTACTTGTCAATATATTTTTGCATTTTATCTTGAATTTTTTTCTTTTTTCGGTTATTATTAAAGTGATTGTTTAGCGAAAGGATTGGTTTTAATGAACAACAAGCAGCTTAAATATGCTATTGAGCTTTCTAAATCACTGAATTTTTCTCAGGTTGCTTCAAAGCTTGGGATTTCTCAGCCTGCCTTAAGTAAGCAGATTATAGCACTTGAAAAAGAGCTTGGTGTTACATTGTTCGACAGAAAAAAAAGCCCCCTGGAGCTTACAGCCGCAGGAGAACACTTTTTTTCCGAGGCTCAGGATTTATTATACAGAGAAGAGCAGCTTTATCGCTCTATGGAAGATTTCAACAAAGGAACTAAAGGCCGTCTTGTTATTGGTATCTCCCCTTTCAGAAGTCTGTATCTTCTTCCTGAAGCGATAAGAAAATTTAAAGAAAAGTATCCGGGAGTAAAAATTGTTTTAAAAGAAGAAGGAAGCGCACTCCTCAGGACTAATGCGTGCGAAGGAAAATATGATTTAGCCATTGTAAACCTTCCCGTTGATGAGTCTGTGTTAGATGTTATCACACTTGAACAGGATACTCTTGTCCTTGCAGTGCCCAAGAAAATGAGAAATCTTTTAGGTGATTTCTCAGGAGAAAGACTTTCGCAGATTGATTTTAAATATTTAAGCAATTTACCGTTTATAGTTGTAAGCAAATCTCAGGAAATGCGTCAGCTGTTTGAAAAAAATTGTGCTGCCTCAGGCATACGGGCAAATATTACTATGGAGGTTGTAGGTCTTACAACAGCGTGGGCAATGGTTCAGGCAGGCGCAGGCGCAACTCTTTTGCCTTTACAGTTTGTTGAAAATATGAATTTTAAGGATAATGTTGATTTATTTATTCCAAAATGCGATACAAATGTCCGTCAGCCTGCAATCGTAACAAGGCACGGTCAGTTCCTTTCAGAATATGCAAAATATTTTATAAAGCTTTTAACGGACAAGGATAACATTTAAATTAGCCACAGTAAAAACACGAACTGTCATTGTCGTTAGTTAATCAAACTCACCTGCACAAGCCACAATGATTTTGTTTAAAATAAGAATCTACCTAATATTACAACGCAAAAGCACCGATTTTATATTAAAATCGGTGCTTTTTATCTTTTGCCTATCCAGCAAGCCTGATCATAATTACGGTTTAATTGACATTACGCGTATTGTTCCGTTATATGCGGCAGCCCAATAAACTCTTCCGTTATGATAAATCGGATCTTCGTAAGAATTCAGTTGCATATTTCTGCCTAACGAGGTGATGGGCTTTAGAATTTCTCCGGAATTGGACAAAACAGTGTAGAACGCTTCGCATTTACCATTATTATATTCATTCCAGAGTATCACAATCTTGTCACCCGCTACAACCGAATGCGGCGCAACAACATCTCTGTCTGTATAATTCGTAATCCAATGCACACCATAATCCGTTACCGGTGTTAACGGAGAATTACTGTTATCATTAATATCAAAGGATATATGGCCGCTGCGCTTTACACCGCCGACAAACATATCACTTGTTATTTCTCTTGCATTAGGATCAAATATCTGCACAAATAAGTTTTGTTTTTCTGTCATTGCTTTTTCGCTAAGTGATTTTGCAGATGCGCCTATCAAAACAACACCTCTGTTTGTTTCAGCCAAGCCACCGAGCTGTGCATATGTTTTGTTTACTACATACATATTATACCATAAGAGGAAAGAAAAATCTACCTCATTGTGTAAACGAATTGTTAACTCTAGTTCATAATTCAGCCCTCGGTCAACCGATGTGGTTGACCTTGGAGACAAGGGCGTTGACACCCTTGTGGCTGAAAGCCCAAACGGACTTGCAGCCGTTCGCCTTTTCGGCGAGAGCCACACGGCGGCGGAGCTGATTGCCGCCCTGTACCCGCGTACCCTCGAACTCCATGAGCAGGATGGAGGAGGTACGGATGCGCTCACCGGGATGCAGCTTGAAGGCGGTGTATTCCAAGCCCGATTTCAGCTCCAGCGTATCCCCTTGCGTGTGGGCAAAGGAGGCGCGCCACTGTCCCGACCAGCCTATAATGGCGT
>CALAUK010000209.1 GCA_937892135.1 uncultured Clostridia bacterium
GAGCCGGGTGTTGGTAAGACTGCAGTAGCAGAGGGCTTAGCTCAGAAGATTGCATCGGGCGATGTTCCTGAGACACTTAAAAACAAGCGCCTTTTCACACTTGACTTGTCCTTGATGGTAGCGGGCGCAAAATACAGAGGAGAATTTGAAGAGCGCCTTAAAAAAGCTATGGAAGAGGTTACAAAAGCGGGAGATGTGATTCTTTTTATAGACGAAATTCATACAATTATAGGCGCAGGAGCAGCAGAGGGTGCGATTGATGCATCAAACATCTTAAAGCCGAGTCTTGCGAGAGGCGAAATTCAGCTTATTGGCGCAACAACTCTTGAGGAGTACAGAAAGCACATAGAAAAGGACTCCGCTCTTGAAAGAAGATTTCAGCCTATAACTGTCGGTGAGCCGACAGAAGAGGAAAGCGTGCTTATTTTAAAAGGTATAAGAGATAAGTACGAGGCGCATCACGGAGTTAAAATAACAGATGAGGCGATAGAGGCGGCGGTTAAGCTATCTGTAAGATATATAACAGACAGATTTTTGCCCGATAAGGCGATTGACCTTATTGACGAAGCTGCATCGAAATTAAGATTAAGCGCTTTAACAGCGCCTCCCGAGCTTAAAGAGCTTGAAGACAGCCTTGAAAAGAACAAGGCTGAAAAAGAGGCGGCAGTTGCAACTCAGGATTTTGAATCGGCGGCGCGCCTTCGTGACGAGGAAAACGAGCTTTTGGAAAAAATAAAAAAGGTAAAAGGCGACTGGCGGGAAAATGAAACCCCTGAAAAGAAAAGCGTTACAGAAAAAGACATCGCCGATGTCGTTTCCGACTGGACAAATGTCCCCGTATCTCAGCTTGAGGGCGATGAGGCTAAAAGGCTTTTAGGTCTTGAAGAAAAGCTTCACGAAAGAGTTATCGGTCAAAAAGAAGCCGTTACCGCTGTGGCAAAGGCTATAAGGCGCGGAAGAGTTGGACTAAAAGACCCCAAGCGTCCCATTGGTTCGTTCATCTTCTTAGGACCAACAGGTGTCGGCAAGACAGAGCTTTCAAAGGCACTTGCAGAGACTATGTTTGGCTCAGAGGACGATATGATACGAATTGATATGAGTGAATATATGGAAAAGCACTCCGTATCAAGAATGGTTGGTTCGCCTCCCGGATATGTAGGCTATGACGATGCAGGTCAGCTTACAGAAAAGGTTAGAAGAAAGCCATACAGCGTTATACTTTTTGATGAAATTGAAAAAGCTCACCCCGATGTGTTTAATATTCTTCTTCAGATACTTGAAGACGGTATTTTAACAGATTCACAGGGAAGAAGAGTTGATTTTAGAAACACTGTTATTATAATGACATCAAATATTGGCGCAAGGCTTATAACTGAAACCAATTCCAAGGGATTAGGCTTTAATACTTTGCAGGCAGAGCCTGAGGCAGATTATGAAAAGGTCAAAGAAAATGTAACAGGCGAGCTTAAAAAGCATTTCAGGCCCGAGTTTTTAAACAGGGTTGACGAAACAATAGTTTTCCATAAGCTAAATAAAGAAGAGATTGAAAGCATTGCAAGTCTTATGCTTAAAACTCTTTCTGATAGGCTTTTGGAAAACGGAATTGAAGTAACATTTACTCCTGAGGCGATAGAGCTTATAGCGGGCGAGGGATTTGACCCGATTTACGGCGCAAGACCTTTAAGACGCGCAATTCAGTCAAGAATTGAGGATTTGCTCGCAGAGAAAATTTTAGAAAACCATGTTAAAAGCGGAGATAAGGTTAAAGTTTCCGTTAAAGACGGCAAACTTGAAATTGATGCTTAATAAAAAAACGGATATGGGAAACCATATCCGTTTTTTTATTGGAAAACTAGTTGATATTTTAAGATTAATGTGTTAAAATGAAAAGGAAATATATTAGCAACACGGAGAGATTTGAGATGAAAAAAGTATTCGATAAAATAGACAGTTTAAATGATGAATTTGTTAATGTATGGGAAGATGTGTGCGCTATTGAAAGCCCTTCGGATTATAAAGAAGGGGTAGACGAAGTAGGAAGGTATTTTATGAAGCTTTCCGAAAAAAATTCATGGGACATAGAAGTTTTTAAGCAGGAAAATTTAGGAGATGCGATTTGCATTGTTATGAACCCTGAAGCTAAAAAACCTCTTGTTGTTCTTTCGGGGCATATGGATACAGTTCATCCTGTTGGTTCATTTGGTGAGCCTGTGACATGGCGTGAGGGAGATTTGTTGCACGGTCCGGGCGCAGTGGACTGCAAAGGCGGAATTGTTGCAGGATTTTTAGCGATGCAGGCGCTTTCTGAGTGCGGTTTTAAAGAAAGACCCATAATGATGCTTCTTCAGGGAAATGAAGAGATTGGAAGCGGACTTAATAACAAAGAAAGCATAAAATATATGTGTAAAAAGGCGGAAAAAGCGGCCGCGTTTTTAAATCTTGAGGGGTATGGCGCAAATTCTCGTGGCAAAGCCTGCTTAAAAAGAAAAGGAATTGCAGGATTTTTGTTTACAGTAACGGGAATAGAGGTTCACGCATCAGCGTGCGCAAAAGGCGGCGCAAGTGCAATTTTAGAGGCGGCGCACAAGATTATAGAGCTTGAAAAGGTTAAAAATGACGACGGACTTACATTTAATTGTGGCGTAATAAAAGGTGGCACTGTGTCAAACACTGTCTCCGGAAAATGCGAATTTAAATTAGATGTCCGCTTTTCAACCGAGGAAGAGTATAAAGAAGCATTAAAGATAGTAGAAAGAGTTAAAAATACTGTTTATGTTGAGGGCTGCAAATGCGAAGTAACTCAGACAAATCTTCGCACAGCGATGGAGCTTAACGACAGAAATATTAATCTTTTAAATAAAATGAATGAAATTTTTGAAAAGAACGGCTTTTCTCCTCTTGAGATGTGTTCAAGAGCGGGTGGCTCGGATGCTGCCGATGTGTCCGCATGCGGAATACCTGTTGTTGATAATATCGGTACCGAGGGAGGAAATATACATTCAAAAGGAGAATTTGGCGTAATATCTTCTCTTTCTGAATCTGCAAAGAGGCTGGCTTGTGTAATAGCAGGGCTTTAAAATGAATAAAAAAGAGAAAATTGGTAAATATATTACCGATTAAGCATAAAAAATAATTTCAAGGAGGATATAAAAATGGAGTTAAAAGGTTCAAAAACAGAGAAAAACTTAATGGCGGCATTTTCAGGTGAAAGCGAAGCAAGAAATAAGTATACTTACTTTGCTTCTGTTGCAAAAAAGGAAGGCTACAATCAGATAGCTGCAATTTTTGAAGAGACAGCTGCTAACGAAAAAGAGCACGCCAAGCTTTGGTTTAAGGCATTAGGCGCTTTAGGTAACACAGAAGAAAACTTAAAAGCTGCTGCTGCAGGCGAAAACTATGAGTGGACAGAAATGTATGACACATTTGCAAAAGAAGCTGAGGAAGAAGGCTTTACAGAGCTTGCGGCAAAATTTAAAATGGTTGCTATGATTGAAAAATCTCACGAAGAGAGATACCTTAAGCTTTTAAACAATGTTGAGATGAAAAAAGTTTTCGAAAAGAGCGAAATTACTATGTGGGAATGCAGAAACTGCGGTCATCTTGTTATGGGCAAAAAAGCTCCCGAGATTTGCCCTGTTTGTGCTCATCCCCAGAGCTATTTTGAAGTTAGAAAAGAAAACTATTAATTTATCAAAAAGTCTCCCGCAAGGGAGATTTTTTTATGTCCCAAAAAGCTTGACCTTTTATGGATAAAATGGTAAAATATTTGGGGTTATAATAATAAAAGAAGAGGAAAATAAGTATGAACGAGAATAAACATAAGTTTTATACTAATTCTGTTATCGTGGCAATTATTGCAGTCTTCTGCTGTGCTCTGTGGGGAAGTGCAACTCCGTTTATTAAAATGGGTTATGAGCTTTTAAATGTTTCGGGCGTTCCGTCAACAATGCTTTTTGCGGGAATGAGATTTGCCCTTGCAGGAGTTTTAACAGTAATAATTTTCAGCATTGCAAGAAGAAAATTTATATGTCCTAAAAAGAGAAATTTGGGTAAAATATGTATCGTAAGTGTTTTTCAAACAGTTTTACAGTACATATTCTTTTATGTAGGATTAAGCAATACTTCAGGCGTGAAAGGAACTATATTAAGTTCTGCAAGTGCATTTTTTGCGCTGTTTGTTGCAGGGTTATTGTTTAAGCAGGAAAAGATTACTTTTAAAAAAATTCTGGCATGCATTATAGGCTTTGCAGGTATTATATTTGTTAATTTAAACGGCTTGGAGTTTACTTTAAACTTTACAGGTGACTGCTTTGTTTTGTTTTCTGCTCTTGCATCTGCAGCAGCTTCTGTTATTTTAAAGAGCTTTTCTAAAAACGAGGATTCTGTTGAACTTACAGGATACCAGTTTGTTATTGGCGGAATAGTTTTAATTATTATTGGTATGGCATTTGGCGGAAAAGTAGAAGTTTCAGGTATGGCGGCTCTTGGAGTATTAATATACCTTGCCTTTTTGTCGGCTATGGCATATTCATTGTGGGGAATACTTTTAACCTACAATCCTGTGTCTAAAGTTACAATTTACAATTTTACAATTCCCGTATTCGGAGTTTTATTATCAAAGCTTATGCTTTCTGAAAGTGGAAATGTAAGTCCGTTAAATCTTTTAATAACTCTTGTGTTGGTATGTACGGGAATTATTATGCTTAATTACAAAAAAAGAGAAAACTGACTATATTTTAAAGTGCGTTAAAACTTGACAAAAATTAAAAAAATATTTAAAATATAAATAAAAAAAGCAAAGGAGATTTTTATGGAAAACAAAAATTTTGAGCCTTATGTTCCTGCGCATAAGATTACTCCTGAAATAACAATAACTTCTTTAATAGTTGGTGTTATTCTGGCAGTAGTTTTCGGTGCGGCGAATGCATACTTAGGCCTAAGAGTTGGTATGACGGTTTCTGCGTCAATCCCTGCGGCAGTTATTGCTATGGGAATTATAAGAGTTGTTATGAGAAAGAACTCTATTCTTGAAAGTAATATCGTGCAGACGATTGGTTCTGCAGGTGAATCCTTGGCAGCAGGTGCAATCTTTACTTTGCCCGCGTTATTCTTATGGGCGGCAGAGGGAAAGATTGAAAAGCCCGGTATCTTAGAAATTACTTTAATTGCACTAATCGGTGGTCTTCTTGGTGTGTTCTTTATGGTGCCCTTAAGAAATGCGCTGATCGTTAAAGAGCACGGAATCCTTCCTTATCCTGAAGGAACTGCTTGCGCTGAAGTTTTGCTTGCGGGCGAAGAGGGCGGCGCAAATGCGACTACTGTTTTTGCAGGTATGGGAATTTCAGCATTGTTTAAGTTTATCATAGACGGACTTAAGCTTGTATCAGGCGAAGTAACATTAAGAGTTTCATCTTTGTTTAAAGGCTTTGCCGGTGCAATTGGAACGCAGATTTATCCTGCTGTTATGAGCGTTGGTTATATTTGCGGACCGAGAATTTCTTCTTACATGTTCGCCGGCGGTGTTTTAAGCTGGATGGCAATTATTCCGCTTATCGTAATGTTTGGCGAAAATATTGTTATGTACCCCGAGGCGACACAGACAATTGGTGAACTTTTTGCATCCGGCGGTGCTGATGCAATCTGGAGCACATATATCCGTTATATCGGTGCGGGTGCTCTTGCGGCGGGAGGTATAATAAGCTTAATTAAGTCTTTGCCTCTTATTATTACAACATTTAAAGATTCCATAAAGAGCATTGGCGGCGGAATCGGAAGTTCATCTCTTGAAAGAACTTCAAAGGACTTGAGCATGATAACAGTTATAAGCGCGATTGTTGTGCTTACATTACTTGTTTGGCTTGTTCCTGCAATTCCCGTTAATCCCATAGGTGCTGTTATTGTTGTAGTATTTGGATTTTTCTTTGCAACTGTTTCTTCAAGAATGGTTGGCCTTGTTGGTAGCAGTAACAACCCTGTTTCAGGTATGGCGATTGCAACACTTTTAATTGCAACTGTTGTTTTAAAGGTTACAGGCAGCACAGGTGCTGAGGGTATGAAAGCGGCTATTGCAATAGGTTCTATAATCTGTATTGTTGCGGCTATCGCAGGTGATACTTCTCAGGACTTAAAAACCGGTTACCTTTTGGGTGCAACACCTAAAAAACAGCAGATAGGCGAGTTGGTAGGTGTTGTTGCGGCAGCTTTGGCTATCGGCGGAACACTTTATCTTTTGGATAAGGCATGGGGCTTTGGTTCAGAAGAGCTTGCAGCTCCTCAGGCAACACTTATGAAGATGATTATCGAGGGTGTTATGAGCGCAGAGCTTCCCTGGGGTTTGGTATTTATAGGTGCAATTATTGCAGTTGTGGTTGAAGTTTTGGGAATTCCCGTTCTTCCTTTTGCAATAGGCGTTTATCTTCCTGTTCAGCTTAATGCTTGTATTATGGTTGGCGGTATTATTCGCCTTATCTTAGACAAAATAAGATATAAAGATGAAAAGACCCAAAAAGATGTTGTTAATGACGGAATTTTATACTGCTCCGGTATGATTGCGGGCGAGGGCCTTGCAGGTATCGCACTTGCTATTCTTGCAGTGTTCGGAGTAGATAAAATATTTGATATTTCAGGACTTATCGGATTTAACGAGATAACAGGAAGCATCGCATCCTTGGTTGTTTTTGCAGTTATAATCTTAAGCGTGTTTAAGTTTTCTTTATGGAAGAAGCGTAAGTAAGTATGGCTATGAAAAAAAAGACAGACGAAAACTATCTTGAAAAAGTGCCTTCAAGAAACGAAGATATTAAATGGTCCTATGATGAGGACGACGGAAACATAACTTTGTTTATAAAAAACAAGGGAGTTTTTAATAAAATTTTTCAGGTGCTTTTAAAAAAGCCTGAGGTTACAAAGGTGCACCTTGAAGAAATGGGAAGCTTTATCTGGCCTCTTATTGACGGGAAGAAAAGCATTATGAAGATAGGAGAAGAGGTTAAAGCGCATTTTGAAGATAAGGCAGAGCCTCTTTATGAAAGACTTTCCAAGTATTTTTCAATTCTTGAAAGCTACGGATTTATTAAGTTTTAAATAAAAAATCATCTGTTCATTTGAACAGATGATTTTTTTATTATTCTAATATTTTAAGAACGGCCTTTGGCACAAATTTTGAAACATCTTTGTTATATCCATGAAGCTCTTTTACCATAGAAGATGAAACTGCTATATTGTCTGCCCTGAAATAAACATATTCGAGAGACGGATTTATAAGCTTGTTTACTTCTGCGATATTTTCTTCGTAGTTATAGTCCATATTATTGCGGAGTCCTCTAATCATATAGCCTATATTGTTTTCTTTTGTATATTCTGCGATAAGCCCGTCATATAAAAAAACATCGCAGTTTGTTATATTGTTTTCACGAAGAGTCTCTTTTATGGCTTCAATCATAAGGTTAGCATCATAGGTGCGGCTTTTTTGTTTATTAATACCTACAATAATATGCACCTTATGAAAAACCTTTGAAGCTTTTTTGACTATATCCAAATGACCGTTTGTAAACGGGTCAAATGAGCCGGGATATACTGCTGTATTAAACATAAAATCAAAAGCCTTTCTTCTGTATTTTTTCTTTGAAATTATTATATGTGTTTTTTTTCCATTTGTCAAGAACAAAGTAATTTTAGAATATAATTATCTAGAAGAAAGGAGATAAGTTATGTTTAAGTGTGTAGTAATAACAAAAAAGAAAATTTTTGGCTTTGCATTGGTTCTGTCCTGCCTTATTTTAGGCACGAGCATCATGGCGGCGTTTGCGGAGGAGAGAAAAATTCCTATTTACTGTGTTGATACTAATGAAAAAAAGATTGCGATAACCTTTGACTGCGCGTGGGAGGATTTTGACACGGACAGGATTTTAAATGTTTTAGAAAAATATGATGCCCGTGCAACCTTTTTTGTAACGGGAGATTATGTCAGAAGATGCGCTGGCTCTGTTAAAAAGTTTTCAGATGCGGGCCACGATATAGGAAATCACTCAGATAATCACCCGCATCCTAATAACCTTAGCAAAGAACAACTTAAGGAGGACACAAAAAAGTGCGCAGAGGAAATTAAAAAGCTCGGTATCGAAGAAAAAAAGCTCTACCGTTCACCTTATGGGGAGTACAATAATGCTACTGTAAGCACCATAGAGGAAATGGGATATTTCTTTATACAGTGGGATACGGACAGCTTGGATTATACTAAAATAGGCACGGCAGAAATTATCAGGCGTGTTTGTGATAAGGCAAAAGAGGGATCTATTGTGCTTTTTCATACGGGAGTGGAAAACACTTCTTTGGCCCTTGATAAAATTTTAGAAAGGTTTTCAAAAGACGGATACTCCTTTGTGACGGTCGATGAGCTTATTTATAAAGAAAATTATAAAATAGATCCGGCGGGAAAACAAATCAGATTTTAACTTCCCTTCCTTGACAGAAAATTTATGCTGTGATAAAATAATTATACAATAAGACAAGGTGAGAAGGTGTTTTTTTGAAAGTACTAAAGGCTTTAATTATGGCGGTTTTAATGCTTATGTTATCAGCATTTGTCTCTTATGCCGCACCTGAAACAAAAAAAGCAATTTATATAGTTTATGATGATACATCGGGAATATATTATGATGAAACAGGAGAGTTTACGGATAAATGGGGAGTTTTAAAAAATTCTGTTAAAACTCTTGCTGCTCTTGGAAACGAGGGAGATAAAATTGTTATTTATCCTATAAGCGGTGGCGGAAAGGGCATTGAATTTGAAAACAAAAACAACCCTTCTGAGCTTATTTCAAAGATTGATAAATCTCTTACGGGATACAGCGTGAGCCGCAGCTTTAAGAGTGTTTTTGCCGCATACGAGGATTTAAAAAAGGAAAGTAATGCTTATGAAAAATGGCTTTTGGTTATAAGCAACGGAAAGTTTGAAGAATATAAAGATGAAACCAGTGACACCTCTGTTCAGGAGGAGCTTGTTTCATATACTAAAGACGGAATAAAGGTTATAAGCCATGCAATAAGTAATGATGGTGCAATTTATAACCTTAAAAATGCGGAGAATTTTTACTGCTACAATGCGGGTGATATAAAGGAAATTTTTCCTAAAACAGTGGAGGTTTCAAACCTTATATACGGAAGAAAAACACTTACGCCTGATTATTACGAATATGATGAAAAAAATCAGCGCCTTACTATTAAAGATATTTCTCTTCCTATGAAAGAGGTTATCTTTATAACGGGCGGAACTGTTTCGGGTTCTGTCGGTAAGGTCGGAGCAGAGGAAGTAATTTCAGTTAAATCTCCCGAGGCTGTTCCGGATGTTTTTGCGAGTAACAAAGAAAAGCTTAAATATGCATCGGGAGCAGAAAAAAATATTTATAAATATAAAGGCTCTTCGAGCGTTCAGCCCGGAGAATACAGCTTATTGGTTTCAAACGGAACAGATGTTATAGTCGTTTTTAAAGCGGATGTAGATTTGCAATTAAGACTTTTTAAAAACAAAAGCCGTGTTGACGAGGATGAAAGTATTTCCGTAGGTCAGTATGATTATAAAATCGTTGCTGTAAATCCGCTTACGGGGGCAGAGATTTCTTCGCCGTTGTTTGACGGAGCGGTTTACAGTGTGAAGGTTAATAATCAGGGAAATGAGACAAGTTTTGACCAGAAAGAAGGTAGTGTAAGCTTTTTGAAGGGTAGCACAAGGCTTGAGGCAAAGCTTGATCTGGGAACACAGAAATTTATTGTGGCCGATGGGTTTTATGTGTTTGGCGATGCAGATTTTACGTTAGGTGTGCCACAGACGTATTATGTTAAAAATCTTTCTTCGGCAGAGCCTTTTAAGGTGACTGTAAGAACGGAAAGCTCACCTGAAAATGTCACGCTCTATTGCCGAAGCAAGAAAAACATTAAATTCAGGGTTGAAAAAGGCGCAGGAAGCAATGAATTTTTAGTTTATCCTGAGCATGCGAACACCAAATCATACTTATTTACGGATACGGGAGAAATTGATGTTGTGTTTACAGCTGTTATAAACGAAAACGGCGAAACGATGACATATTCAAGAAACGGGAAGTTCGTTGTTTGTGATATAAATATCTTTGTAAGAATTTTAGACTGGATTTTATATTATAAATGGGTAGTTTTATCGATAATGGCAGTTTCTTTTGCGGGAGGAGTTTCAGTAAATATCCTCTTAAGAAAAAGAAAAAAAGAAAAACAAGAGGAAGAGGAATAAAAAGGAGGTATGGCTTTGAGTGAGTTTGAAGTTTTTGAGGGTCGTATAACAGAAATTATTTATTCAAACTGCACCAACGGCTATACTGTTTGTGTTGTGGAAAACGATGATGAAACTATCACGGCTACGGGCTGTATGCCATATCTTGCAGAAAATGATGATGTGAAGCTTTCGGGCAAGTGGGTAACACATCCTGAATATGGCAGGCAGTTTTCGGTTAAAGGTTTTGAGAAAACTATGCCGTCTGAGTCGGGGGCGATTTTAAAGTATTTGTCTTCGGGAGTTATAAAAGGGGTAAGGCTTGCAACTGCAAAAAAAATTGTTGACGCTTTCGGTGACGATACGCTAAATATTATTATGACAAGCCCCGAAAGGCTTTCCGAGATAAAGGGAATAAGCTATGAAAAAGCTCTGGAAATCGGGGAGGATTATTCATTTAAGCAGGGAACACAGAGCATTATTATGTTTTTGCAGAATTACGGCATAGGCTCGGTTCTTGCCATGAAGATATACCGCCGTTTTGGTTCTGATGCAGTTTCTAAAATAAAGGAAAATCCGTATGTCCTCGCTAATGAGATTTCGGGAATAAGTTTTCGCTCGGCGGATAAAATTGCCTTTTCCTTAGGTGTAAGAGCCGATGATAATGAGAGGATTAAAGCGGGAATTATATATGTTTTAAATGAAAACGCCCATAATTTGGGGCACACATATCTTCCAAAAGACGAGCTTGTTAATCAGGTTGCGGGAGTTTTGGGTGTTGAGATTTTGCAGGCGGAGAATGCTCTTGCGATGCTCTTGGGTGAGGCAAAGGTTTATTTGCAGAATGTAAGAGGAGAAGAGGCAGTATTTTTAGAGAATATGTTATTTTCCGAAAGCTTAATTTCAAGAAAGCTTCTGGGCCTTGTTTGCGATGACGCTCTTATGAGAGAAGACGAAGTTTTAAAGTTTATTTCAAAATGGGAAAAAGAAAACGGAACAGAGCTTGCAGATGAGCAGAAAAATGCAGTTTTTCTTGCCGCAAAGTCGGGGGCTGTTGTTATAACGGGCGGCCCCGGAACGGGAAAGACAACTGTTATAAATGCAATTATAGATATGTTTGAAAAATCGGGGCTTAAGGTGGCGGTTACTGCGCCTACGGGGCGCGCGGCAAAAAGGCTCAGTGAGGTAACAAAAAGAGAGGCAAAAACTATCCACCGTCTTTTAGAGGTAGGTTTTGCAGACGACGATGATATAAGAGATTTTTCGCATAAAGAAACAAACCCTCTTGAGCAGGATGCATTTATTGTAGACGAGGCAAGTATGATAGATGTAAGTCTCGGAAGTGCGCTTTTAAGAGCGGTGAAGCTAAGTGCGAGGGTTATTTTTGTCGGCGATGCAGACCAGCTTCCGTCAGTAGGAGCGGGGAATATGCTCTCTGATATAATAAACAGCAAAAAAGTGCCCGTGGTAAGGCTTAATGTTATTTTCCGTCAGGCTGAAAAAAGCATGATTGTAAGAAATGCTCACAGAGTAATTGACGGGCTTATGCCTTTGGCAAATCAGGAGGGAACGGACTTCTTTTTTATAGGGAAAGACAATATTGAAGAGGCAAGAGAGACTGTGTGCCGTCTGTGCGACACAAGAATTCCGAAAGCCTATGGATTTGACCCTGTTGAAAATATTCAGATTCTTTGCCCGACAAGGAAAACGGAAGTTGGTACGATAGCTCTTAATGTGGCACTTCAAAGGACACTCAATCCTTTTTCGCGGGATAAAAATGAATATAAATCGGGAAATGTAATCTTCCGCGAGGGCGACAGAATAATGCATACGAAAAACAACTACGATATTGAGTGGGAAAGTATTTCGGGCACCGAGTGCGGAATGGGCGTTTTTAACGGCGATATGGGTTTTGTTGAGAAAATTGATATAGAAAACCGCAGTTTATATGCTGTATACGACGATAAGCGGGTTATGTATGATTTATCTATGTTAGATGAAATTGAGCATTGTTATGCTATAACCGTGCATAAAAGTCAGGGCTCGGAGTTTGATGTTGTAATAATGCCTGTTTACGGGATGTCACCTTTTTTGATGAGAAGAAACCTTTTTTACACCGCAATAACAAGGGCAAAAAGCATTGTTATACTGGTTGGAAAAATGGATACGGTGGCGAAAATGGTTTTAAATAACTCAGATTCTTTAAGATACACCTCTTTAAAATGGAGGCTTGAAAACAGTTAAAAAGACTTGCGAAACAAGAAAAAGTGTGGTAGAATAGTGCGCGAGGTGTTTTGGATGAAAGTAAACAGACTTAAAGAAGAATGCATTTTTTGTTTGGTTAACAGATTCGGAAAGGCGTATGCCGAAAATGCAACAGAAAAAGAGAAAATAGAATATCTTCAGGGAGTATTAAAAATTATATCAAAGGCGGATTTTTCCGAAAGCGCTCCTGCGTTGGTTGAAAAAATAAGTGCATTGCAGAAAAAAATATGGGGCAAGGCAGATGATTACACGGAGGCAAAAAAGCATTTTAACAGTCTTCTTCTTAATATGGAGGAGGAAATTGAAAAAAGAATTGCTGAAAGTGAAAATCCTATTGAAGAGGCGGTAAAATATTCAATGATGGGAAACTACATAGACTTTGGCATTGTTGAAAATGTTAAAGAGGACAAGCTTTCAGAGCTTATAGGCACAGCCTCGGATATTAAAGTGAGTGAAAATGAATTAAAAAATCTTGAAGAGGACTTAAGAAAGGCGAAAAATCTTGTGTTTTTGACGGATAATTGCGGAGAAGTAGTGTTTGACAAGGTTTTACTAAAAGAAATTTCAAAAAAATATCCCGATATCAAAATAGATGTTATCGTAAGAGGCGGAGACGTTTTAAACGATGTGACGATAGACGATGCAAAGCAGGTAGGCCTTTTGGAAATGTTTAATGTGGTTAAAAACGGCAGTAAAGTCCCGGGAACGTGCTTAGAAAAGATAAACCGCAAATCTAAAAAGCTTATTGATAATGCGGATGTGCTTATCTCTAAGGGTCAGGGAAACTTTGAAACAATGAGGCACTGCGAGAAAAATGTTTATTATATTTTTATGTGCAAATGCGAAATGTTTGCAAGAGATTTTGGCGTCCCGTTATACAGCGGAATGCTTGTGAATGA
>CALAUK010000210.1 GCA_937892135.1 uncultured Clostridia bacterium
TCATTAGCATTATTAACTCTTGTATCGTCGGTTTTTTTAGAATCGCCAACGTTGCCGATTGCATAGAAGTGCCAATCGGTATCATTAAATTCTCTATGAGGAGTATTAGAAAGGTCTGTACTTGTCTCTCTAATAAATACAACGCAGTTGTAGAACTCCATTGTATCTTTTACTCTACTATCTTTCTTTCTTGCATAACGGACAATTTCATCAAAATTTTCAAAATACAAAGAGTCTTTTTCAAATTGATAATCAAACATCAAATAATCAAACGATTTTTCGGGTTGAAGCGTTACAAACTTAATTCCCCGCGCTTCGCATATTTCCTTGATAAGTTCTATGTGTTTATACATCACGGGAAATTCCCAACCCGTATCAAAGAACACAACCTCGTCAAGTCGATAGCCGCGCCGTATCAATTCAAGCAACAAAAATGTACTATCCTTGCCGCCGGAAAACGAAAGTATATATTTCATTGTGTCAACTCCTTTTAGTTGCGTATTGTCGCATTTTCCTCTCTTCGTTGTCATACCGTCGCAACTACCGCAAACGGTAGTTTTTATTTATATCGCGGTCAATATTTATTTTGTATTCCCCTGCTTGCTGATAGATACGCCCGACGGTTGCTTCGTCAAATTCAAGAGCGCGGTTTATAGTAAACTCGCTTGATATGATTGTTATTTTATCTTTGTCAAGTAATCTATAATTAAGCAGTTCAAAAGCAAGGTTAAGGTCTGCCCGTGTTGGCTCTGTTCCGTCCTGTGTTTTTAAAAAATCGTCTATGTAAAGCACATCAACATTTTTAAAAGGTGTTATAAGCTGTTGGTATTGCTCAAAGTCATTTACAGCAGATTTCATTTTTACAGCGTCATCGCGCCATAACATATACCGCACATCTTTACCCGCTTTGATATAATGAGCGCATATCGCGGTACATAAATGCGACTTGCCCGCGCCACTTTGACCGCCAACATAAAACCAACGCGCCGCGTCGTCTTTGCAGAACGCCTGCGCCTTTTCTTTAAATACCTTTTGCCATTCTTCCGGCGTTTCAAATTTATCGAATGAGCAATCGGTCAAAACATTATTTAAGCCGCTTTTCTTTTATAAGCTACGCTTTAAGAAAGGAGGAAAGGTATGGTATTTAAATCATATATACTTATGACCCTTGGAATTATATTTGCAAAGTCCATCGGCTTTTTAAGAGATATATTCTTTGCCGCAACATACGGCGCAAAGTATGAATCAGATATATACTTTACTGTTTTCTCCGTTGTAACCTTGATTTTTACGGGTATCGGCGTTTCTCTTTCAACGCTTATAATAAAACAGCTTGGAAAAGAAAAAAGAAAAGCGCACTCAGCACAGAGAGAATATGTAAGCTTTTTTCTTGTTCGTGTGCTTTGTGTTTTAGCGATTATGACGGTTTTAGCTTATATCTTCTCGCCGTATCTTTCGCGTATTCTTATTCCGAATCTTTCAGAAGAATTTTTCCCGCTGGCTTTAAAAATTACGCTTCTTATGATTCCGTCGATGTCGTTTGTAGTTATAGCGTATGTTATCTATGGCGTGCTTCAGTCGAGGCGTGTGTTTTTTATAACCTCAGTTATGAGCGTTCCGTATAATATGCTTGTAATACTCGCGCTTTTTGTTCCCGATATAAGTATCACCACAATTTCAGTTATAACAACGCTCGGCTGGTTTTCGCATATTCTTATTCTTCTTCCCGCCTTTTATAAAGAGGGTTTTGTAATTTTTGAAAAATCAAAAGGTCACTCCTTCCCCGTAAAAGAGGCGGCGTGGATATTTATATCAAATATTATGATGCAAATCTGTCATTTAGCGGATAAGAGTATGGTGGCGGGAGAAGCAGGTATGGCAAGCCTTGTAAACTATTCATCTAATTTGTTTGTAACGGTTTCGTCAATCTTTATAGTTTCTATGTCTTCCGTAACATTTCCCGCGCTTACACGGGACTTTGAAGAAAAAAATATCAAAAATGCAAACAAAACCTTTAAAAGTATGTTATCTTTGCTGTTTATGATTTTTCTTCCGTTTTTGTTAACCGTTTCGCTCTTCGGCAAAAGCATAATTTCTCTTTTGTATCAGCGAGGCGCATTTTCGGCATCTGCCGCATCGGACACCGCAGTATTTTTTATAATATACTCGTTTTCAATTTTCGGCTACCTCGCAGAGCAGGTGTTAAACAAAATCCTTTTCCTTTCGGGAAAATATCGGTTTACAGTAAGCCTGACAATCGTGGTTATTGCCTTAAAAATCGTTTCAAATATGGTGTTAGTTCCAAAATACGGCGCAGTTGCCGCCGCTCTTTCAACAACAGTTTTGCTTAATTTGTATGCGGTTTTAGCGTTTTTTAAGGTCATAAAGGTTATAGGAAATGTCTTTTCAAAGGAGTTTACAAAGGAAATCTTAAAAACGGCACTTTCGGGCGCACTTGCGCTTTTATCATACTTTGTTATAAAGCTAATCTTCCCGTCTCTTCTTATGGGAAAAATAAGCTTTTTAATTCCGCTTGCCGTTTGCGCAATAGTCTACTTAGCATCTCTTTTTGTAACCGGCGAAGGCAAAAAACTTATGGTATTATTAAAAAAATAAAAAGCACCCTGATGGGTGCTTTTTTTGCGAGGTAAAACTTCTTAACCAAGGAAAGAGAAAACCGAAAGAAATTTGAACATTTCTTCGGGGGATTCCCCCGAAGGGTGATTTAGCTTTCGCCCACAAACTAACCCATACACCCCGCCGCGTTTGCGGAAAAGCCGTCATTACTTATTACTTCTTCTTGGGGACACCTACCAAGTCATAGAAAAACTTACTTCTACATTAACATTTCTTCCATCAGCCATAACAGCAAACAGTTTTAAGTACATATTTGTAGGCTTCTTTATCTCCAAATCCCGAAGCGGAATTTCCAAAATAAATTTCTGACTTTCTCCGCCTTGCCAGCTTTGTTTTTCATAAACTGCAGACACAGGCACCGTTTTATCAAAAGTATCGTTTACGCAAGCTTCACCGAATATTTTTCCTGAAAGGTATTTATCTTTCCACTTAATTGCGCTGCCAAAAGTAACATTACAACAGTCAATGTACAAAACCTCTTCATCTATATAAGGAGAATAGAATTCCCACAAATCGTCTTTATAAGAAATATCTTTCCAAGTAATACGAGAAGCTTTTGAGAATATCGTTTTTTCCCCTTTTGAAACATATACACTTACTTTGCCATTCTCCTCAATCTTTTCTCCTGACGACGGCTCCGTTTTTACTACGTTTCCCGTATCCATATTATCATCATATATATACTCGATTTTAGCAACAAGTCCCAAAGAGCTTAAAACATTTTTTGCAATTTCTTCCTCTACCCCCACAATATCAGGAACAACCTTTTTTTCACACGCTGAAGCAGTAAAAACAGATGCCGCAATAAGCAATATTGCCATGCATTTTTTCATAGTATTCACCCCATGCATAATTTTCTTCATTTACTGCACAATATTATCACATTTTGAGATAAAAGTCAATATCTCACGTTGTGATACTGTATACTTAAGCAAAGTGTATTATTGAAGGAGTTTATTATGCGTTTAAAAGAGCTTCGCGAAGATTCAGATATTACTCAGGAAGAGTTGGCAAAGTATCTTCATATTAAACAAAATACCTACTCACAGTATGAAAATGGTCAAAGGCAAATTCCCATTAGTATTTTAATATCATTAGCAAAATACTATAACACGTCGACAGATTATATTTTAGGCTTAACCAACAAATCCGTGCCCTATAAATAAAATTACATTTGTCCTCGCACAAAAGACAGTAAAAGCAGACGCGGCAAAGGGGGTTTTCGGGGGATTTCTCCCCCGAAGAAATGTTTCTTCATTCTTTCCGCTTCGTCTGAAGTTTATGTAAGAAGTTTTAATCACAAAAAAATAACGGCAGACTTTTCGTCTGCCGTCTTATTTTTTTACTTCTTAAGCTCTCTTCTGTTCTCGTGAACAATAGTAAGCATCTTTTCAATTCTAGCCTCAAGGCTCGCCATAACATCATCTGCATACTGACGGGTGCCGTTTCTTAATTCAGCCGCATTGTTCTGCGCAGCAGTAACAATCTCGTTAGCCTGAGCATAAGCCTTCTGAGTAATCTCGTGGTCATCAATCATAAGAGCCATCTTCTCTTCGGCATTCTTAATAATAGCCTCAGCCTCTTTGTTAGCCTCGTCTAAAATTCTCTGTCTCTCTTCTTTAACCCACTTAGCCTGCTTAAAATCATCGGGCAAGTGAAGTCTTATTTCCTGCATAAGATCAATAAGCTCGTCCTTATCAATCATAGCACGACCAGTAAAAGGAACATTCGCCGCCTTTTCGATAACGTCCTCCATCATATCAATTATTTCTAAAACATCCATAGATTCCATATATCCGCACCCCTATCGCAAATAATATAATTTCAAACTAGTATGTATACACACATACACGAGTTCTGCCGTACTTTTTATCCTTAATAAGCTTAAGACAGCTAACCTCAAACACTTCATTTAAGTCGCGTTCGAGAACAACTATCCCGTCTTCAGAAAGCACACGGCTTTTCCCAATAGCCTCCAGAGCCTTACAAGCAAGCCCCGTATTATACGGCGGGTCCAAAAATATAATATCAAACTTACGGTCAGTATTTAAAATAAAATCGATTCCGTTTGTCTGAAAAAAAGCACATTTATCCAAAAAACCTGCGTGAGAAACGTTTTTCCTTGCCAAATCAAGAGAATCTTTTCTAAGGTCTACAAGGCAGGCATCTTTTGCACCTCGGCTTAAAGCCTCAATGCTTAGTGCCCCACTCCCCGCGAACACATCAAGCACGCTCGCATCGCTTAAATGAGGGAAAATGATATTAAAGATGTTTTCTTTAACCCTGTCGGTTGTGGGCCTTATGTCCTCGCCCTCAAACTCAAACAGCTTTAAGCCCCTCTTCGTGCCTGCAATTACTCTCAAAATAAATGCACCCCTATACATTGTGCCATACCTTTTTAAAAAAGTCAAGGTTTTTGCAAAATTTTTTTACATTTTTCGCGCATAAAAAAACCTGCGCGATTTTGAGCGCAGGATTTTTATAAGAGCTTACGCTCTTTCAACCTTACCTGAACGCAGACATCTGCTGCATACGTTTACAGATTTAGCCGCGCCGTTAACAACAGCTCTAACCTTTCTGACATTAGCTTTCCATGTACGGTTGCTTCTTCTGTGAGAGTGGCTCACCTGAATACCGAAAGAAACGCCCTTGCCGCAAACTTCACATTTAGCCATATCTATGTTACACCTCCTGATAGTCTCGCTTAATCCATATTTTTCGGCTTTTTTTCAAAAGCCCACATAAAACACAAGTTATTCTAACATATTTTTTCACTTAAATCAAGTCTTTTTTTAAAAAAACCTCAAAATTTAGTAAAAAGTTTTCATATTCTCTGTAAATTAAACATATTTTCCCTGCCCTGCCCCTGTTTTTTTGGGAAAGTATATAAATTTTTTCTTCACTATTGCACAAAATAATGTTTTGTGATAAACTTTACTTTGGAATAAGGAGTGATTTTAATGTATAAAATTCTCGTTTTTTCAGACACTCATAAAAACACCGATACGGCGATTAATATAATTAAAAATAATCCCGACACAAACCTTGTTCTTCATGCGGGAGACCACGCAGAAGATGCAGAAGACCTTTCTTATATATTCCCCGAAATATCCTTTTCGTATGTTAAAGGAAACTGCGATTTGTTTTCTTTTGAAAAGGAAGAGCGGTTTTTTGAGGCTTCGGGAAAGAAAATCCTTTTAACGCACGGGCATCTGTATAAGGTTAAAATGACTTTGTCGCTTTTAAGAAAAAGGGCAAAAGAATTAGGCGCAGATATCGTAGTTTTCGGGCATACGCACCAAAGATTAATCGAAGAAGATGACGGCATTTTATATTTAAACCCCGGCTCACGAGGAAGCTACGGGCAAATTACTATTGACAAAGATAAAATAAGCGCAGATATTTTTGACATATAGGAGGAAAAAATATGCTTTTAGTTATAGACGTAGGAAACACAAACATTGTTTTAGGTGCTTTTGAAAAGGATAAATTAGTTAAAACCTTCAGGCTTTCAACAGTGTATGAAAGAAGCTCAGACGAGCTTGGTATGCTTATTTCTCAGCTTATTGAGTTTAACTCGCTTAAGATTTCAAAAATAGAAAATGTTATTATTTCAAGCGTTGTTCCTCAGGTTATGTTTTCTTTGGAAAGAGCCGTTAAAAAGTACTTAAATGTAACTCCCGTTATCGTAACATCGGAGTTAAAAACAGGTCTTAATATAACTTATGATAATCCCAAGGAGGTCGGAGCGGACAGAATAGTTAACGCCGTTGCGGTAAACAAGCTCTACCCCGGCCGTTCAATTATTATAGACTTCGGCACGGCAACAACATTTTGTGCGCTTGATAATGAAAATTACCTCGGCGGTGTAATCTGCCCCGGAATTAAGATTTCTCTTGATGCTCTTATTTCAAAAACCGCAAAGCTTCCTAAAATCGAGCTAGTCCGCCCGAACAGCGTTATCGGCAAAAACACCGTAACCTCAATGCAGTCGGGTATGATTTTCGGCTATGCAGGTCAGGTTGAGCATATTGTTTCTAAGATGAAAGAGGAAATGAACGACAAAGGCGATATTAAGGTTATCGCAACAGGCGGTATGGCGTCACTTATTGCCCTTGCAACAGACTCTATTGATATCTTAGAGCCAAACCTTACAATTCACGGACTTAAGTACCTATACGATATGAATAAGTAAAAAAGCACCGCAGATGCGGTGCTTTTTTATTTGTTAAACAAACTAATTACTTCGGCTCAAGGCCGTTATGTGTCTTGCATTTAGATTATTTATTTAATGTTACCGTGCTTGTTGCATCATCCCAATTAACACTTAAACCAAATTCATTGGCAACCGCACGCACAGGAACATATAAGGTATTGTCTATAATCCTGGCACAAACTTCAAGAGGAACATAAAATCCATCTGCCCGATTTTTTCTCATACCAATTAAATTTGGAAGGATTTCAAGAATTACGCCGTCTTTAGAAATTGTCGTTACATAAGTGTCAAGGTTGGTGTTCACATTGCAACCTACTTCCAAAAAAGCACCAACAGGAACCAACAATCTTGAATTATAAAGTACACACTGATCAAAATACTGATTTGTCATTCCGTTGATAATAAACTTAGCCTCTCCCTTTTTTAAGGAATAATCGTTTGCATACATTGCATGTTCGTCAATATAGATTGCAGGACATTCATAAACCGTACCATCTGTTCTGTATTCAACACCTGATGTATAAAGTATTCCGGGATACAGTCCAAAGGATTTGTCAAAATCGCCCTCGTTATAATTGTATTGAGAAGCAAATTCAAGTTGTTTTTCTCTTATTGCATCTGTCGATACATTTTCGTATGCAAATGCTAAACTACCTTGTGCTAGCATTATGCAACTTATAAAAACCGATATAATTCTTTTAGCTTTCATTTAATATACTCCTTCATCATTTAATTTTACATTTGAGATTTATAAATGTCTAAGCTTGCATAGTCCCAGTTGGTAGAACCACACCAAAGGCTAAATGTATAATTCTGACCTGCGGTTAATGCTCTCCTGTAATTTGTCCATGCATAATCTTCACCGCCTACTGATGTTACATTATATGAACCAACATAATGCATCTGCAATAATACCAGATATACTCTTCATAACATTCCCTCTTTCTATGTTGGATTATAACATATAATTTGATGAAAAAAATCAGTTTTTCGTGAAATGCATTCTAATCAACGAAACTTGCAAAAGAAAAAAGCCTGAACTTTTACATTCAGGTTTTTTACTATTCTATTCTTTTGTAAAAATAACAAATTTCAATGTAAACTCCGCATCAGTTCTTTCAATAGTCGGGCTAGCATTGTATTTCGTAAGTGCCGTTTTAATATTTTCTAATCCAAAGCCATGATTTTTCTTGTCTGTTTTTGTTGTGCTATGAGCAGAATTTTCTGGTTTTGGTGCTGTATTAACCACCTTGCATAACACAGCCTTATCCTTACAAATAATTGTCAAACTAATTTTTTTATTTGTTTTTTCTATTCTGTCACAGGCCTCTATAGCATTATCAAGTGCGTTTCCAAAAATAATACACATATCAATTGGATCTACAGAGATTTCTTCTGGAATTTGAATTTTTGTGTTTACGATAATTCCTCTACTCTCGGCAATGGCAATTTTTGTGCTTAAAATTGCATCAAGTGCTATGTTACCTGTTTCAACTATGTTGCCGCTGTTATTCATTTTTTCTCTTAAATCTTGTAAATATTTGCCTGCTCCAGCTAAATCCCCATTATCAAGATACGCTTGCAAACCTATTTGAAAATTATTATAATCGTGCTTGAACTTCTTTATCTGTTTTTGTGTAATCAAGATGTCATCCATGTGTTTCAACTGCGTTCTCAAATGCTGTTCGTATTGTTCTTGATTTATAATAGTTTCTGCCTGTTTTGTGAGATGTTCGTACAAATATAGTGCAAAAAATGTACTGAACAGCAATCCAAAAGAGCATAGCATAGAAAGTTCATAAATATATTCATCGTGAGAGTTGTATGTTAATTTACAAATTAAAAACATTGTTGCAACTGAGCTTAATAACATCAGGAAAAACAATATCCAGTATGGCGTGCTTAGATAGCTATTGCGTTTGTATTTGCTCTGGATAACATTAATTACTAGTAATGCAAACATTTTCGAGACAACAATACCAAGCAGCCTGTACGATGGAGTATTAATTACTTCCGCAGTTGTCGCACTAAAAATCATTGTAATAACAAATAATATGATTACTTCCGTTATAATTAATATTAAATATTGTAAAACAGATATTATTGCTCTTGTTGTTATCTTACATTTAAATAGAAAAGATAAAGCAAAAAAAGCTAATATCATTACTATTACATTTAACATACCAAAATTAAATATTACATTGCTTATATTTATAACAGCCGAAACAAGTATTACACTCACACAATAAATCCAAAGTGGTAAGTTATCTCTTTTGGTACAAAATGTTGTACAAAGCATCAGCATTAAAAGTGCTTCAACAACTCCCGTTAATATATCAGCAAAACTCAAAATCATCATACTCTAAAATCCCTTTCAAGAAAATTTGTATATTCTTCGAGCACTACCTTTTTATATGATCTGCTTATCGGAATTAACTCATCGTAATGGTACAATTCTGCATCATTATCCTTTATACTCTTTATATACAAAAAATTTATTATATAAGATTTATGTACTCTGCAAAACATTTCCTTATCAAGTTGGCTATGCAGTTCTGTTAAGGATTTACATATTTTATACGCCTTGTCTTTTGTATGAATCCATATCCAATGGTCTTGACTTTCGCAATAAATTATGTCATCGCAATACAGTCTGATCTTTGCTTTATTCTCCGTAAATGCAAAGACTTTACGCTGTTTAGATAATTTTTTACTTATATCATAAAACACCGTTTCAAACTCTTCAGTATCAACAGGTTTTACCAAAAATCTAAACGGAGCACATTTAAAACTTTCCCGCATATACTCCGTGTGACTTGTTACAAACACTATTATTACATGCTCGTCTATCTCTCGAATATAATTCGCTGTTTCTATACCATTAAGTTGCTCCATTTCCATGTCAAGAAATATTACATCATATTGTTCCTCTCTATCACGAAAAGCACTTATTAATTCTTCTCCGCTTTGGTAGGCATCGCATTCTACGGATGTTTTTCTTAGGCTATAGATATAGTTTTCAATGATGTTGATGTGATTTATATTATCATCGCATATGGCTATTTTCATTATTACCTCGCCTCCAATGTGTTGCTAAACAAAATATATCAGGTTAAAATCGTCGGTATCTATTAAAATTGAATATTGTGTAATACATACAAAACTTAATAATTACATCAATTTTTTATAAACATTTTCAAACCTTTTTTAATTATAGAATTAGTGTGCATTTTAGATATCAATTCTACCAGTAAGCAAAAATCTTTGCTCGCAAGGAGATTTTTGCGACGCCGTCAATTGACACAGTGCTCGCAAGAGCACAAAAGAGCGTTAGCTCTTAAGAATTTTATGAAACTAAATTCTGTATGTGTCAATTATACCATATTTTTCTTTATTCGACAAGATATTAAACTATCATTTCATATTCTCTGCAAAAACTTTGTGGTATAAAGACTGTCACGGAGATATAACCTAGGTCCAGACAATTCTGGTATGACTATGGATTCCTTTCGGCTTTATCCAAACTTGGTTAAGAAGATATAAATTATAATAAAAATGAGATGAACTTCGTTCTTGAAATAGCAAAGCTTTGCTTTGCCATGAAATTTTCTCACTTGCGTTCGCAAATGAAATAAAATTTGCCACCAAATAATGCACCTTTAGTGCATTTCATGGCTTGCCATTTCAATCGCAATATGCGAATTTCAATTGCCGCAAGGCAAATTTCATTAAAATAAAAAATGCACCGCATCTGCGGTGCATTTTTTATTTTAATTCCCTAAGTCCCGTATAAAGCTCAAAGTATCTGCCTTTCTCAGCTAAAAGCTCATCGTGAGTTCCGCGCTCAATAATCACGCCATCCTCAAGCACCATAATCGCATTTGCATTTCTTACGGTTGAAAGACGATGCGCAATAACAAAGGTTGTCGACTTTGACATAAGGCGGTCCATACCTTTGTCTATAAGATACTCAGTTCTAGTGTCAACCGAGCTCATCGCCTCATCTAAAACCAGTATCGGAGCTTCTGCAATCGCCGCTCTTGCGATATTTAAAAGCTGTTTCTGACCTTGCGAAAGGTTTGCGCCGCCGCCCTCAATATAGGTGTCGTAGCCTTTGGAAAGCTTCATAATAAAGCTGTGAGCGCACGCAGTTTTAGCCGCATTTATAACCTCTTCGTCTGTCGCATCGGGTCTGCCGTAGCGGATATTTTCCATAACAGTTCCCGAGAAAAGATTAGTCTCCTGCAAAACCATAGCGATATTACGTCTCAGCTCGCTTCTTTTTATATTTTTAATATTAACTCCGTCAATCGTGATTTCGCCCTCGGCGATATCATAAAACCTGTTTAAAAGATTTGTAATTGTGGTTTTTCCCGCTCCCGTTGAGCCAACGAAAGCAATCTTCTGCCCTGGCTTTGCGTAAAGCGAAATGTCTTTTAAAATAACCTTGTCGGGATTGTAGCCAAAGAAGACATTTTTCATTTCAACATACCCTTTCATATCGGGCACGCTGACTAAATCTTCCCCGTCACATTCAGGCTCCTCATCCATAAGATTAAACACTCTCTCCGCTCCCGCAAGAGCTGAAAACACAGTGTTCATCTGCATCGAGATTTCGTTTATCGGCCTTGAAAACTGGGTTGAGTAGTTAACAAACACAGTAAGACCGCCTATGTCAAACTTGCCTAAGGCACACAAAACGCCGCCAATTCCCGCAGTAAGAGCGTAGCTTACCTTGCTTAAGTTTCCCATAACAGGTCCCATAATGCCACCGAAAAACTGAGCATACATCTGCTTGTCACGAAGGTCCTCGTTAAGCTTTAAAAACTCCTCCTGACACTCGCCCTCGTGGTTAAAAACCTTAATAACCTTCTGCCCCGAAACAGTTTCTTCAATGTAGCCGTTAACTGCGCCTAACGCCGCCTGCTGAGAAGAATAATACTTTCTGCTCTTATTAACAATAGTTTTTCCGCCGAAAACAAACAAAGGCAAAAAGAACGCCGTAATAAGAGTTAAGTAAATATTTGTGTAAATCATCATAAAAAGCGTTCCGAAAAGAACAATAACACCTGAGATAAGGCTCATTATGGTGTGGTCAAACATCATGGCAATATTGTCAACATCGTTTGAAAAACGGCTCATAATCTCGCCCTTGGGGTGCGTGTCAAAAAACCTTACGGGAAGAGCAGAAACCTTCGAAAAAAGGTCGTTTCTCATTTTTTCAATAGCATTTCTTGAAGCTTTTAACATACACTTGCTCTGAAGATATGAGCAAACCACGCCCGCAAGATAAATTCCCAAAAGAAGCATAAGCGCATACAAAAAGCCCTCTTTTTTGCCAACCGCTATATAGTCATTTATTATGGGCCTAAGCATATATGAGCCCAAAGTTGAACAAAGGGCATTTATTACCATAAAGAAAGCTGCAAAGAACACTAAAAGCTTGTATTTTCCCATATAGGAAAATATTCTTGCCATAGTTTTTGCCATATTTTTAGGCTTTCCGCCGGGCATACCACGTCCGTGAGGTCCCATAGGTCCCCTCGGCCCCGGACCCATAGGTCCTTTTGGCATACTCACCTGACTGTTATATCTCTTTTTTAATTCCTCAAGGCTTCTTGCCACAATTACACCTCCTTTTTCTCGGTCTGTGAATAGTAAATTTCCTGATACTCAGCGTTTTCTTCAAGTAACTCCTCGTGAGTACCAATTCCCGTTATTCTTCCGTCATCAAGCACAATAATCATATCGGCATTTATAACAGAGGTAATTCTTTGCGCAATAATAATCTTTGTTGAGGAAGAAAGCTCACTTTTAAACGCCTCGTTAATCTTTTTCTCAGTCGCCGTATCAACAGCGCTTGTAGAGTCGTCTAAAATTAAAATCTTCGGCTTTTTAAGAAGTGCACGCGCGATGCAAAGCCTCTGCTTCTGTCCGCCCGAAACATTTGACGCGCCCTGACCTAACACCGTGTCGTACCCGTCAGTAAAGCTTTCTATAAAGCCGTGCGCCTGAGCGTAGGATGCCACCTTTTTAATCTCCTCATCGGTTGCATTTTCGTCGCCCCACAAAAGATTTTCCTTTATTGTTCCCGAAAAGAGCACATTCTTCTGCAAAACCGTACCTATTCCGTCTCTTAAGTTTTTAAGGCTAAAGCTTTTAACATTTATTCCGTCAACCAAAATTTCGCCCTCGTCAGCATCATAAAGCCTTGAAATAAGGGAAACCAGTGTAGTTTTTCCCGAACCCGTTGAGCCTACTATACCAACAGTGTCTCCCGCTTTAATTTTAAAGGTAATATCTTTTAAAACCTCCTCAGGACTGTCTTTATAATACCGAAAGCTTACATTTTTAAACTCAATATCGCCCGAATTAACCACAAGTGTGCTTTCGGGATTATCTTTTATATCGTTTTCCTCATAAAGCACCTCTTTAACTCGTCTTGCTGAGGCAATCGCTCTTGCAGAGCTTGTGAAAAGCATAGTAACCATCATAAGAGACA
>CALAUK010000211.1 GCA_937892135.1 uncultured Clostridia bacterium
ATTGGTTTCTGACAACATACTTTATGCGGGTATGGTTGCAAATCGCGACCTTCTTTTAAGAAGAAAGATAACTATTGTTAAAAGACTTCAGAAATATATAGAAACTATCTGCAAGGCTCCTCATTTTAAGACAAGCATTTTGTCAATAGGAGACGGAGTAGGACTTTGCTATAAATTAAAATAAAAAAAGCGGCTTTGAGCCGCTTTTTTTATTTTAATGTTTTAATGGATAAAGTATATGACTTCTTAAATAAAACAAGAGAAGTTATAAGTCCTGCAAGCTCGGATAACGGAAATGCAAGCCAAACGCCGTTAACACCGATAATCGCGCTTAGAATGTATGCTATCGGCAATAAAAACGCAAGCTGACGTACTATTGAAACAACCATAGAGTAAACTCCGTTTCCAACAGCCTGAAACAGAGTGGAAACTATAATTCCCACTGCAGCAGGCAAGAAGCATAAAGAGATTGTGCGAAGCGCGGGAATTCCCATATTGTAAATTTCTTCGTCTGCATTAAATACAGAAAGAAGAAGATGAGGTATACTCATAAACAGCACCATACCCAAGAACATTATGATAGCGGCGATTACAACGCCTATCTTAAGAGCTGACATAAGCCTTTTTTTGTTTTTTGCACCATAAGAATATCCCATAACAGGCATAACACCCTGATTTAAACCAAATACGGGCATAAACACAAAGGACTGAAGCTTAAAGTAAATTCCAAAAACGTTTACTGCCGTTCCTGAGCCAAGAGCCATTAAAAGCGCATTTAAAGCCGAGGTAAGCACTGAGCTTATTGACTGCATAACTATTGCGGGAGCGCCAACCTTGTATATTTCACCTATTATCTTAAGGTCAGGCTTAAATGCTTTAAAGCTTACGCGGATTTCGTGCTTTTTAAAAAATATAACGAATAAAGAAAATATCGCTGCCACTATCTGGCCTAAAACAGTTGCTATTGCCGCACCTGCCACGCCCATATTCAAATTAAAAATAAACACAGGGTCTAAAATTATATTGGTTACTGCACCGATAAGCTGAAAAATCATAGGGTATATCATATTGCCTGTTGCCTGCAAAAGCTTTTCTGCGCAAACCTGAATGAAAAGACCCAAGGAAGCCACCATAACTATTGTAAGATATGTTTCGGTTTCTTTTGCAACTGTGCCCGATGCTCCCATAAGCGACACAAAGGGTTTAACCGCTATAAGACCTAAAACTACAAATAAAACCCATGAACAAACAGCAAGAAACATACCATTTGTTGCGGCAGAGTTTGCCTCGTTATAGTTTTTAGCACCGAGCCTTCTTGCAACAAGCGAGTTTACACCGATTGCCGTGCCCACAGAAACCGCAACCAGAAACATCTGAAATGGGAAAGCAAGATTAACTGCCTCAAGCCCTTGCAAGCTGTAGTGCGAAATAAAAATTCCATCAACGATGTTATAAAGCGCCTGAATAAGCATTGAAAACATACTTGGAATCGACATTGAAATTATTAACTTAAGCATGGGCATCTGGCCCATTTTATTTTCTTTAGTGTTCATATCATATTCTCCTTCTTTACTAACTAAAATTATACCATAAAATAAAAGAAAGGTAAACAGTTTTTGTGTTTAATTATCTTATGTAAAAGGAAAAGAAATTTGTAGCTTTCTGCTAAAAAAGAAAAATAATTTTGTTTTTATGAGGAAAGCTATAAGAAAACGTGGGTCTTTATATTATTGACTTTAAAGCCCTTGTATGTTATATTATAAGAAGAAACTCACAAACGGAAAGGCGAAAAATATGAGTAATATAAACAAAGGATATCCTGACGATTGGGATAATGATTTTAATATACAAAATTATGATGAAACTGTTATAGACGGAAGAGAAAGAAGACGGCTTGCCCAGGAAAGAAACCAGGGAAGAAGACCTAAGAAGAACAGGTCTGCTCCTAAGGCCTTTTTGATATTTCTTGCGGCAGTTTTATTGGTTTTAGCAGTTATTTTAATTGTACCAACTCCAAGAAGAACGGTTTTTCTTGTTGCGGGAACAGATGAGGACGGAACAAGAACCGATGCTATTATGCTTGCTTCTTTAAATTCCTGGAACGGAGAGATAACGTTGCTTTCAATTCCGAGGGATACTTATATTAAGGTAAGCGAAGAAAATTATAAAACAATGCGTGCTACCTATCCCGAACCTGCAAGACAGGGGATGAAGATTACGGAAATCCATCACTACGCCGGCGAAGAGGACGGAATGAACATTTTAAAAGATGAGATAGAAAGAAATTTCGGCGTGGATATTGACTACTATGCCAGGGTTGATTTTGATGCCTTTGCCTTTCTGGTGGACAGTATAGGCGGAGTGGAATTTGATGTTCCTCAGGATATGGATTTTGAAGATCCTACTCAGGATTTATATATACATCTCAAAAAAGGAAATCAGGTGCTTGACGGTGATAAGGCAGAGCAGCTTATGAGATTTCGTTATGGATATGCAAATCAGGACTTGGGACGTGTTTCGGTTCAGCAGGCATTTGTAAAGACCTTTGCCATGAAAGCTTTAAAGCCTTCAAATGTGCTTTTGCACGGAGGCGACTATGTTAAAGCAATAAAAGAATATATAAAAACAGATTTTAAGCCAATTAATTCTGTGGGATATTTAAAATGTGTTTTTTCTTTAAAGGATTCAAAGTTTGAGACCGCAACCATTCCCGGAGCGGTTGGCGGAAACGGAATGTTTAATGCAGATTTTGAAGAATTTAATGAATTGTATGGTAAATTGTATAAATAAAGTGAGGCTGTAAGATGAAGAAAATAATTAAATTGTTTTTAACCTTTGCCAAAATAGGAGCGGTTACATTTGGTGGGGGATATGCTATGCTTCCTATATTACAGAGAGAGGTTGTTGAAAAGCACAAATGGGCAACGGAAGAGGAGCTTTTAGACTACTATGCCGTTGGTCAGTGCACACCGGGAGTTATAGCCGTAAATGTAGGGACATTTGTAGGCTATAAGGAAAAAGGTATTATCGGCGGAGTAGCTGCAACTTTAGGAGTTATAACCCCGTCTATAATTATTTTAACCATTCTTGCGGCGTTTATATCCAATTTTTCAGAGTATGCCATAGTGCAGCACGCTATGGCGGGAATAAGAGTGTGTGTATGTGCATTGGTTATAAGTGCCGTTGTTAAGCTTTTGAAAAAAGCGGTTAAAAACACTCTGGGGCTTGTGATTTTCGGCGCATGCTTTCTTCTGGCAGTCTTTTGCCCTGATATACAGACAGCTTTGCTTGTCGTTTTAGCGGGTGTCATCGGCTTTGTAGTTTCAAGCTTAAAAGAAAGTAAAAAGGCAGAAAGGAAAAAGTGATATGATATATTTAAAATTATTTCTGACATTTTTTAAAATAGGCCTTTTTGCAGTTGGCGGCGGTCTTGCAACGCTTCCGTTTTTAAAAGAGCTTACTTATACAACCGACTGGATAACTATGGCAGACATTTCGAATATGGTTGCGGTGTCTGAATCAACTCCGGGGCCATTAGGCGTTAATATGGCGACCTATGTAGGTTTTCTTAAGGGTAATGTTCTGGGTGCAATAATAGCTCCTTTGGGCCTTGTTTTCCCGTCTGTTATAGTAATACTTATTGTATCGAAGTTTTTAGCAAAATTTAAAGACAGCAAAAAAGTCGAGCACATATTTTCAGGGCTTCGCCCCGCATCTGTGGCATTGGTCGCTTCTGCGGGAGTAAGTCTTATAAAGGTGGCATTTTTCAATGGAGAGACTTTCTTCTGGCAGGGGGCAGTGCTTGGCATTTTAGTATATTTAGGGCTTTGGAAATTTAAAAAAATACACCCTGTTGTTTTTATTTTAATATCTGCTGTTGTGGGAATAATTTTTAAGTTTTAGGGAGGATAAAAAATGGAGCCTCGTGATTATATAGTTTTAAAAATAGAGGGCGAGTATGTAACGCTTAAAAATACAGAAGACGGAACAGAGGTTTTTGTCAATATGTTTATGTTGCCTTCGGGAATAGATGTCGGAACACATCTTCACTACGAAAATTTGGAATATGAAATTATAGAATAAAAAAACTGCTTCGCAACAAGTGCGAAGCAGTTTTACTTTTAATTAAATTATGCAAGTTCTGCAAAGTATTTAATTGTTCTAACCATCTGGCTTGTGTAAGAATTTTCGTTGTCATACCAGGAAACAACCTGTACCTGATATGTGTCATCGTCAATCTTAGCAACCATTGTCTGAGTTGCATCAAACAATGAACCATATGTGATACCGATGATATCAGAAGATACTAGCTCTTCTTCTGTGTAACCGAAAGACTCAGTTGCAGCAGCCTTCATAGCAGCGTTGATACCTTCTTTTGTGATGTCCTTACCCTTTACTACAGCAACAAGAAGTGTTGTAGAACCTGTGGGAGTGGGAACACGCTGAGCAGAACCGATAAGCTTACCGTTAAGCTCAGGAATTACAAGGCCGATAGCTTTTGCAGCACCTGTAGAGTTGGGAACGATGTTAGCAGCAGCAGCTCTTGCTCTTCTGAAATCGCCCTTTCTGTGAGGACCGTCAAGAACCATCTGGTCACCTGTGTAAGCATGAACTGTTGTCATGATACCAGACTGGATGGGAGCGTACTCGTTAAGTGCCTTAGCCATGGGAGCCAAGCAGTTTGTTGTACAAGAAGCAGCAGAAATAACTGTATCTTCTGCCTTTAGTGTGTCGTGGTTTACGTTGAAAACGATTGTGGGAAGGTCGTTACCAGCGGGAGCTGAAATAACAACTTTCTTTGCGCCTGCTGCGATATGAGCAGAAGCCTTCTCCTTAGATGTAAAGAAGCCTGTGCACTCCAAAACAACATCTACACCAAGCTCGCCCCAGGGAAGTTCAGCGGGATTAGCGTTAGCATAAATTTTGATTGTCTTGCCGTCAACTGTGATAGAATCCTCACCAGCCTCAACTGTGTGACCATCATATCTGCCCTGAGCTGTGTCATACTTTAAAAGATGAGCAAGCATAGCGGGTTTTGTTAGGTCGTTGATAGCAACAACTTCATAACCTTCTGCACCAAACATCTGTCTGAATGCAAGACGACCGATACGGCCAAATCCATTAATAGCAACTTTTACTGACATAATAAATGTGCCTCCTAAAAATATTATTTTTCCGCAATGGTTTGGCGGAAATTACTTACATAATAAGTCCGTTCTTTATTTTACAACATTTTTTAAAATTTTACAAGTCTTTTTTGTTAAAATTTTGTTAATCTAACAAATTTTTTTCTATTCAAAGAAAATTTTTATTATTTTTGGTTGATTTTTTGCAAGAACTGTTCCGTTTCTGTCCTCTGTTACAGCATTATTGACAATAGCATCAACAACTTCAATTCCCTCTGTAACTTTTCCGAATGCTGCATACTCTCCGTCAAGGTGAGGAGAAGTTTTATGCATAATAAAGAACTGGCTGCTTGCTGAATTTTTCATCATGCTTCTTGCCATTGAAATAACGCCTCTTTCGTGCTTTAAGGTGTTATTTACGCCGTTTGACAAAAATTCGCCTTTAATCTGTTCGTCAGAGCCACCCATACCTGTTCCTGTGGGGTCACCGCCCTGAATCATAAAGCCGTCAATAATTCTGTGGAAAGTAAGACCGTCATAAAATCCGTTTCCAACAAGACGCTTAAAGTTTTCTACTGTTATGGGAGCGTGCTCGGGGTAAAGCTCAAGCTTAATTGTTCCGTGTTCAGTTTCCATAACAATTTTGTTTGTTTTTTCAATTGCCATAATTGTTTTCTCCTTTATATTATGTAAATTATTAAAAATTTTATTCGTTTTCAAGGATAGATAGCTCGCGCTCAATCTCTTCTGTCTTAACAGTTGTTAAAAATGATGGTGTGAAAGAAAGCGCCTTTTTAAAGTCTTCAATAGCGGCTTCTTTATTTCCAAGAGCCTTTTCAACAAGGCCTGCATGGTAAAAGGTTTCAATTCCTTTTGCCTCAGCCCCCGTTGCCTCATCAGAGAATTTCTTTGCTTTTTCATATTCACCCTTTTCATAATAGAGCTGAACTAAGTTGTCAAGTATTACCTTGTCTGTTTTATTATATTCATAAGCCTCCAGAGCAAAGCTTTCGGCATCTTCTGCCTTAAGAAGAATCTTATAATAGCCGAGTGTGCCATAAACATTTGTGCTTACAAAATTATCAAAAACAGTCTGCATAATCTCTGTTGCCTTAGAATAATCTCCCTGCCTGTAATAAATCATTGATAGGATTTCTTTTCCTTTGTAGGTTTCAGCTTCTGTGATGCGGGGATTTCGAAGTGCATAGTTTATTGCAGTTCTTGCCTCATCAGGTCTTCCTTCGCGCAAAAGGAAGTATGCATAATTATATGAAATTAGAGATTGCAGCACGTAGCGAAAATGAAAGCTTTGCACGTAGTGCCGTGGCAGCGTTTGCGCTTTGTCTTAATCCCTCGCTTTCGGAACTTTCTGAAAGAGTGGATTCATGCAGAAGAGAACTGGATGACATTCTTTCCGAGATCTCGACCGTCAATTCCCGTACAGACCTTTCTCCGGAGCGTCTGGAACAGGTGGAGTCCCGTATGTCTCTGCTTTATGGACTAATGCAGAAGCACTCCTGCTCGAATATCCCAGAACTTATTGCTGTGAGAGAGCGTTATAGCGAGATGCTTTTCGACTCTACTCAGATGGATGAGCGCAAGGCTGAACTTGAGTCAAGGCTTGGTGCAGTATCAGCTAAGTTGAATTCTTTGGCAGACCGTCTGCACGAGTCGCGTGAGTCTGCCTCATCTTCGTTTGCATCTAAGATTCAGGAGGCCATCAGGGAGATGGAACTTCCGTACTCAGTATTCGAGGTCTCTCTTGAAGA
>CALAUK010000212.1 GCA_937892135.1 uncultured Clostridia bacterium
GGAAGATGTGTCGGAGGCGGGAGCGCCAAACGGAACAACCATTGAGGTTAAAACTCTTTTTTATAACACACCCGCAAGAATGAAATTTCTTAAAAAAGACACAACCGAGGCGGGCTATGCAAAGGATGTAATTGAAAAGTTTATTTTAGCGCACCCCGAGATATCGTTTAAGTTTATATCAAACGGCAAGGTGGTTTTCTTTTCGTCGGGTGACGGAAATTTAGAAAGCGCAATTTACTCGGTTTACGGCAAAGACTATGCAAAATCGGTTATAAAGGTAGACTATGAAAACGACAATATGTCGGTTTCGGGATATATAGGAAAGTCTAACATTTCAAGGCCGAACAGAGCGTATCAGAGCTTTTTTGTAAACGGAAGAAGCATAAAGAGCATTATTATGACAAAGGCGCTTGAGGAAGCTTATAAAAATCAGATAATGACAGGAAAGTTTCCGTTTGCGGTTTTGGATTTAAAAGTAAACTTTTCTGTTGTTGATGTTAATGTTCACCCTCATAAGACAGAGGTTAAATTCTCTGACGAGAGAAAAGTGTTTGACACGGTTTACTTCGGAGTAAGAAATGCGCTTTATGAAAAGCCGATTATTCCCGAAGTGCAGATAACAAAAAAGCCTTTTTCGTTTCCCGTTGAGGAGAAAAAATATGAGCCTCTCCCGATAGTAGAAGAAAAGGCAAAGCCTTTTATAAAAAAAGAGGAAAAGCCAAAAGAGGAAGAAATAAAGATTTATCATAAAGAGGTTTTAGCTCCCATAAAGGAAATTAGAAATGAGATAAAAGAAAATGTCAATGTAAGCTTTCCTGTTATGGCTGTAAAAGAGGAGATAAAGCCTTTAGTAATCGAGGAAAAGCCTCTTGTTGAAATAAAAGAAGAAGTAAAAGAAGAAATTCCTCCTGTGCGTGAAGAGATTAAAGAAAGTGCTCCTGCTGTTGCGGAAATCAAAAAAGAAGAAGAGCCATATAAAATTGCAGGCTCGGTTTTCGGAACCTACATAGTTGTAGAAAAAGGCGATAAAATGCTTTTAATCGACCAGCACGCCGCTCACGAGAGAATTAAGTTTGAAAAAATTAAGGCCTCTCTTTCGGGAAAGGTGTGGGAAAGTCAGAATCTTTTAGTAGGCGAAATGATACGCCTTTCGGGAGAGGAATATGAGTTTTTAAAGGAAAACGAAGAGATGTTTAAAAAGCTCGGGTTTGAAGCAGAGCTTTTGGGTTTTAATCAGGTTATGATAAATGCCGTTCCGATGGTTTTAGAAGAATACAGCCCCGAAGATGTGTTTTCATCTCTTTTGTTTGACGCTATGTCAAATAAGAAAAATCTTCTTTTGGAGGACTACGAAAAAACCTTATACCAGGTAGCCTGCAAGGCGGCGGTTAAGGCAAATCATACTCTTTCGGAAAAAGAAATGGAAAATCTTGTTCGTGAGGTGTTTTCTTTAGATAATATAAACACCTGTCCGCACGGAAGACCAATAATTATTTCTTTTTCAAAAACAGAAATTGAAAAACAGTTTAAGCGTATTGTTTAGGTGATAGGTATGAATTTTAGCGAAAAAAAGCCCGTTATTGTTGTTTTAGGGCCGACTGCGTCGGGAAAAACGAGCCTTTCTATTGAAATTG
>CALAUK010000213.1 GCA_937892135.1 uncultured Clostridia bacterium
TTGACAAAACAGAAAAAAGTTCTATAATTTTTAGTATGGGGTATTGTTTTTTAATAAAAAACGAAACTCAATTTGAAAAAAGCATTTACAGGAGGAAAAAAAGTATGCTAAAAAGAGTAATTTCTGTTCTGCTTGCAGTGGCGATGCTTCCTTTGGGAGGTATTGTTTTTGCGGCGCAAAACGAGGCAGAGGCGGGGGAATCGCGCCGGCTGGTTTATTGACGCTGAAGAGACTGCGGAAACCTTCGTTTCTGACGAAGAGGCAATAGGTAAAAAAGCAACGGAAGGTGAATTTGAAGTAAGCTTTTCCGTTCCCGAGGAGAAGCCTTATTATCTTTATGCAAGAGTTAAGATGGAGGCTTCGCCTTTAAGCATAAGCTATGCTTTTGATGATGACGATAAAACGCTTTCGGCAATTTCAGGCGCAGTGGGCGAATTCGTGTGGGTTAAAGTATCAGTTTCCAAGATACTTTCAAAAGGAAACCACACAGTTTCTTTAGCACCCGGAAATGGCGTTTTGGTTGACGGCATTCTTGTAAGCGAGCTTGATACACTTCCTCTTTCTGCGGGAGTAAGCACTTCAAAGGCTTCGTGGGAAGAAGAAAAAGAACTCCCTTCTGTTTATCCTGATGTTTTTGATGAGAATATGATAAACGAGGATGTTCATTTTGAAAAAGGCGACAGAGTTTTGTTCTTAGGTGACTCTATAACCCAGTCCGTAGGTCATACTTTCCAGTATCACACATGGGTTTTAACATACTATTCAACACGCTATCCCGACAGTGAATTTACATATATAAATGCAGGCCGTAGCGGCGACACGACAGTTGAGGCGCTAAAACGTCTTGTTTCTGATGTTCATATTCACGATTATAACAAGATAGTTGTTATGCTTGGAACAAATGACGTTAATCGTGTTGTGTGGGAGCCTCACAAGAATGACCAGGCAGCGTGCGATGAGGTTGTTTTTAACTTTATAAGAAATCTTGATACTCTTTTGAAGAATTTTTCTGATAAAGAAATTATTTTGATGGGTCCTACTTGTTGGAATGAATTTTCTAATAAGGCTGCGGTGTCTGCTTCAATTGTTAAGGACTATAACAGCGAGATAAGAAGAGTAAATAACATACTAAGAGATTACGCATACGATAATTCCATTCCTTACATAGATTTAAACACAGCACTTACAAAGACAATGCTTTACTACACAAGAAAGGATTCGTCTTTTGCAAGTCTTTACGGCACAGGCGACCGTACACACCCGAGCGAATACGGTCATTACATAATGGGCTATAACCTTTTAAGAGCGCAGGGCGCAAAAAGCCTTGTTGCAGGGGTTAACATTGATGTTTCAAAAGAAGAAAGCAGTGTAGAAAATGCGGCTATTTCAAATGTAACTATCGGAAAAGAGCAGGTAAGCTACACATATTTGCCGAACTCGCTTCCTCTTCCTGCCGATAAATATTACAGAGAAGTTGAAAAGCTTATTCCCTTAACAGACGATTTAAACCGTGAAATTATCAAGGTTTCAGGTCTTGGAGAGGGAAATTATACAGTTAAGCTAAACGGTGAAACTGTTTTAGAAAGTGTTCCTTATACAGACCTTGAAGAAGGTATCAATATTTCTACGCTTCAGCTAAACCCCAATCAGCAGAAAGCTTTGGAGGTTAAGGGTCTTATAAATGAGAGAAGTGTTATAGAAAGAAACAAAATCCGTGTTTTCAGAGCATCGGAGTATGAAAATATAAACAAGTCATCTAACGGACTTACAAAAACTATGAGTTATGATGAGCTTATAGAGGCGGCATCTAAAAAGTCGCATCTTGCAAGTTATGTTAAAGAAAAAAAGGCTCTTTATAATTATTATGGCGCAGTAGATTACTATGAAAATCTTATATACACAATCAATAAGCCCGAATCGGTTGAGGTTGCAATCGAGAGAACATCAGATTATGATAACTCTGCTTCTGTTAATCACAGCTATACACTTGAAAGCGTAGCACTTAATGAAGGTTCACCTGAAATCAAGTTCTTCCCGAAAGAAACGTTGAGCAGTGAAGCAGATTTTATAATAGAGGATGGAGTTCTTACCTCTTACACAGGAAATAAGAAAAATGTGTATATTCCTCAGGCGGTAACAACCATTAAAGAGGGTGCTTTCTCAAAGAGCGGCGCAGAATTCGTTTATGTTCCTGCAACAGTAAAAGATATTGAGGCGGGCGCATTTAAAAACCTTGCGGGCAC
>CALAUK010000214.1 GCA_937892135.1 uncultured Clostridia bacterium
CGGGCGTAGGAAATTTGAGAGGAGCTGTCCTTAGTACGAGAGGACCGGGATGGACATACCTCTGGTGCACCAGTTATCATGCCAATGGTACAGCTGGGTAGCTATGTATGGAAGGGATAAACGCTGAAGGCATCTAAGCGTGAAGCCCCCCTCGAGATTAGATTTCCCACCTTTTAGGGTAAGGCACCATGAAGACCACGTGGTTGATAGGTCAGGCGTGTAAGTGTGGTAACACATTCAGCTAACTGATACTAATATGCCGAGGGCTTAACCTCAAAGTAGGTTAAAGAAAATGTGGGATTGCTTGAAGTGAAGAATATGGAGTATTGTTCGGTTTTGAAGGTACATCGGGAAGGAAGAAGATGCGCCTTTAGCTCAGTTGGTAGAGCAACTGACTCTTAATCAGTGGGTCCTGGGTTCGAGTCCCCGAAGGCGCACCAAAGCTTAAAAATATGGGCGAGCGTCGAGTAAGGGAAGAGAGAATGGCCCGTTGGTCAAGCGGTCAAGACACCGGCCTCTCACGCCGGTAACGGGAGTTCGATTCTCCCACGGGTCACCAAACCCTGAATAAAATTGAATATGTAGTTGGTGAATATTGCGGTGAGGGTCCACCTGTTCCCATTCCGAACACAGAAGTTAAGCTCACCTGTGCTGACAATACTTGGCTGGAGACGGCCCGGGAAGATAAGGCTTCGCCAACATCATATATTACCGGGTAAGATATTTCTTACCCGGTATGCTTTTGAGTCAAATGAAAAACATAGAGAGCGGTGTTTGATGGAAGCCGGTTACATATTTCTCGGCATAGCAATCGGAATCGTGATAGGACAGCAGTATTTTCAGTTTCGAATTAAAAGAAAGAACACGAAAGTTATAGATAAAATAAAGGCGTGGATTGACACTGCAGAAAATAAGTTTTTTAGAAAGAGTGGGTAAAATGGAAATTTTAAAAGCACTTGCACCGTACATATCAATGGCGTTAAGCCTCGGTGGTCTTATCGCAATGATTCTTGCGTCGACCGTTAAAACAAAAAGCATGAAGGTAATTCTTGCACTTGTTTTTGCAGGAAACTTCCTTGTTGCAACAAGCTATCTGATTGACGGAAACAATAACGGAGCCGCTTGCTGTTATATCGGTGCAGCGCAGGCACTTATAAACTATTTCTTTGATAAAAACAATAAGTCAATTCCGAAGTGGCTTGTAGCAATTTATGCAGCGGTGATTGTAGGTATAAATCTCGCTGTTCTGACGGAAATACTCGATCTTCTTGCGATTATCGCATCACTTACGTTTATTCTTTGTATCGGGCAGAGCAATGGTTCAAAATACCGTTTTTGGACGATTGTGAATATGGTGCTTTGGATAACATACGATATTATAAAGGGCTCATACGCTGCGCTCTTTACCCATGTATCGCTTTTTCTTTTCACTGTACTTGGCAAACTCATTCACGATCGCAAGCGCGCAAAAGAGGATATGTAGCACTTATAACACACAGGTATTATGCTTGTGTGTTTTGTTGCTATATGATATAATTAATAAAAAGATCCGTCTTAAAAAGAAACCCATGAGAAAACAAAAATTTTTATCCCTAACTTGACAAAATTATATAAAGATTAAAAAGGAGATTGCAAAAATGAATAGGTGTGAAAAAGCGATAGAAAACCACAAAAAAGGATACAACTGCGCACAGGCGGTGGCATGTGTATATGCAGATAAATTAGGATATAGCGAGGACGAGCTGTTTAGACTTACAGAAGCTTTTGGCGGAGGAATGGGCGGCACGCAGGGTGTTTGCGGTGCTGTGAGTGCTATGGTTTTTATAGTCGGAGGAATTAAAAGTTACGGGCTTGACAAGCTGCCTGAAACAAATAAGAAAGCGAGCTATGATTTTGCTCGTGAACTTATGGAGCAGTTTCAGGGCGAGATAGGAACACTTCTGTGTGCTGAGATTAAAAAGAAACAGCTTCATTCATGTGATGAATGTATAGAAGCGGCTGTTAAAATTGTAGAAGAGTTTATTGGAGAAGAATAAGCATTAGGCATAAACACTTTTTATCCTTGATTAGATATGAGGATATAAAGAATGTCGAATGTTGTCGAAAGTAAAGAGCATTATAACCATAATATGTTTTGATTAGAAGGAGGGAATAAAAATGCCGGGAATTGTCAAAAGAATGTTTGCAGGAATAAACTACATTAGAACACTTCCTGTATATTTGTGTGTATTATGCTCTAAACAAAATGGCTTGATAAAAATGGATGTTGCCAGATGGAATGAAATTGATCAAATAAAATTTGGTTTATTTGAGTCGCTTAATTGGTATATGACTTATAAAAAGGAATTCAGAAATCTTATTCAGCATCGTTTAAAAAATCCATCTCGTTCTTTTACAGCCTGGGTGCATTTTGCAATTGCACGTATATTATGGAAACCTGTTGAAAGTTTATACATATATACAGAAGATATAGGTGGTGGATTATACATCCAGCATGGATTTTCCACTATTATAACCGCAAAAAAAATAGGTGAAAATTGCAGAATATACCAACAGGTAACTATTGGTTATAAAAATGGAGAATGTCCTCCGGTTTTAGAAGATAATGTTGCAGTTACTTGCGGCGCAAAAGTTCTTGGAAATATCACAATGCATTCAGGCAGCTTGGCGGCAGCAGGTGCAGTTGTTGTTAAAGATGTGCCGGAAAACGCTATTGTAGCAGGAGTTCCCGCTAAAATTATTGGATATAAAGACAAAAACAATCTTAATTTCCAAGGGTAAATAATCAAAGAAGGTTTTGTTGGTTTAAAAGCTGAGATAAACAGAGAGGCGGTATGCCTGCCGTACACTTCTCCTGCAAATGCTGCGTGATCTGCAGACAAGCTTGTTGAGA
>CALAUK010000215.1 GCA_937892135.1 uncultured Clostridia bacterium
ACCACTTTTCCTATTACCTGACCTTTGTTAACAAAATCCCCGACCTTTATATTTTCGGCTTTAACGTTTGAATAAATTGTTTTCATTGTGTTTTCGTGGTCAATTACAATTTCGGCACCGTTTATTCCGCCGTCTGTTATTTTAATGATTTTTCCGTTGTCTGCAGAGTAGACTGTATCGCCCTCTTTTGCAGAAAAATCTATTGCCTCGTGTGTTCTCCAGTCGCCTGTTATTTCAAAATATACCGGCGAATCGGAAAAAGATGAAATAACTTTTCCGCCCACCGGAGCCATAATATTTCTTATTTCGTTTTCAGAAGAGAAAACGTCCTCTTCGGGAGGTTTTTCGGGGGGAGGGGTTTGTTCAGGAGGCAAATCATATTCTTCGGGAGGGGCGTCCTCTCTGTGCGGCACGCTGTCAGGCTCGCTTTCTTTGTTTTCCATAGGCTCGGGCAAGCTGTATGGAACGAGCGAGTTTTTGTTTTCTGCAGGTGCATTTTCCACGGGAGCATTATTTGCAAAAATTCCTATAACCGACAAGCTTACTACACAGCACGCAAGCACTATGTAGAAGCGCTTTTCTTTTATTTTCTTTTTGGATTTTTCGTTTAAAAAAGATTTAGCCATAAAAATTATCCTTTCTGCATTTATTGTTTCGTGTGTATTATTTGCGAAAAAGAAAAAAATAATACATAAATTTTAAAAAAATACTGACAAATGGGTAAAAATGTGTTATACTTACTTAGATAATGGATAGATTTAAGTCAAGGAGGAAGTTATGCAGGAGAATATCAGAAATTTTTCGATTATTGCGCATATAGACCACGGAAAATCAACCCTTGCCGACAGGCTTTTGGAAAACACGGGCGAAGTGGAACAAAGAGATATGGAAAGCCAGCTTTTAGATAATATGGAGCTTGAAAAAGAGCGTGGCATAACCATTAAGGCAAGAGCTGTAAGGCTTAACTATAAGGCAAAAGACGGAAATACTTATGTTTTAAATCTTATAGATACTCCCGGGCATGTTGACTTTAACTACGAGGTTTCAAGAAGCCTTGCCGCATGCGAGGGAGCGGTTTTAGTCGTTGACGCTTCCCAGGGTATTGAGGCGCAGACTCTGGCAAACACATATCTTGCATTAGAGCATGACTTAGAGATTATGCCCGTTATAAACAAGATTGATTTGCCTAGCGCAAGGCCTGATGTAATTAAAAACGAAATTGAAGATGTTATTGGCATTGAAGCTCAGGATGCGCCTTGCATTTCAGCTAAAAACAATATAAATATTGAAGATGTGTTAGAAGCGGTGGTTACAAAAATTCCGTCTCCCAAGGGAGATAAAAACGCACCTTTAAAGGCCCTTATTTTTGACTCTTATTACGATTCCTACAAGGGAGTAATTATTTATGTAAGAGTTATGGAGGGAAGCTTAAAGGCGGGCGAAACCATTGAAATGATGGCAACGGGCGCAAAGTACGATGTTGTTGAGGTGGGATACTTAAAGCCATCTTCTATGGAGAGCGCAAAAGAGCTTTCAGCAGGCGAGGTTGGATATATTGCGGCAAGCATAAAGAGTATGAGAGATGCCAGGGTAGGCGATACTGTTACTTTAGCGAAAAACCGCGCAAAAGAGCCTTTAGCAGGATACAGAGATGTTCAGCCGATGGTGTTTTCAGGAATATACCCAGCTGACGGTTCTAAGTATAACGATTTAAACGATGCTTTGTTAAAACTTCAGTTAAACGATGCATCTTTGGTGTTTGAGCCTGAAACCTCTATTGCATTGGGCTTTGGTTTCCGCTGCGGATTTTTGGGGCTATTGCACATGGAGATAATTCAGGAAAGACTAGAGCGTGAATTTAACTTAGACTTAGTTACAACTGCTCCGAGCGTTGTTTATAAGGTTATAAAAACAAACAAGGAAGTTTTAAATATCGATAACCCGACAAATCTTCCGCCTATGGCAGAGATAGCTTATATGGAAGAGCCTGTGGTTTCTTCAAACATTATGGTGCCAAAGGAGTACGTTGGCGCTATTATGGAGCTTTGCCAGGACAGGCGAGGCACTTATAAGGATATGAAATATATTGACGAGACAAGGGTTTCTCTTCATTATATTATGCCCTTAAACGAAATTATCTATGACTTTTTTGATGCATTAAAATCAAGAACAAGAGGCTATGCATCGTTTGACTATGAGCTTACGGGCTATGAAAAATCGGACCTTGTTAAGCTTGATATGATGCTAAACGGCGAAATCGTTGACGCGCTTTCGTTTATAGTTCACCGCGAAAAGAGCTATCAGAGAGCAAGAAGAATTGCAGAAAAGCTTAAAGAGGCAATTCCGCGTCAGCTTTTTGAAGTGCCTATTCAGGCGGCAATCGGCGGAAAGATTATCGCAAGAGAAACTGTTAAGGCATTAAGAAAAGACGTTTTGGCAAAGTGTTACGGCGGCGATATAACAAGAAAGAAAAAGCTTTTGGAAAAACAGAAAGAAGGAAAAAAGCGTATGCGCCAGGTGGGCAGTGTGGAAGTGCCTCAGGAGGCGTTTATGTCGGTGCTTAAGCTTGATGAGTAGTAAAAATATCGGGGTATACATTCATATTCCCTTTTGCCAAAGAAAATGTAAGTATTGCGATTTTCTTTCGTTTGAGGCAAATGAAAACCTTAAAAATGAATATGTCAGTGCCTTAATTTCGCAGATTAAAAACACAAGAAGCGACAAAGAGGTTGACAGTATATTTATCGGCGGAGGAACGCCGTCGTCTCTTTCGGGCGAGGATATAAAAAGAATATCCGAGGCAGTTTTTGAAAGCTACAAAGTCTCAAAAGACACCGAGTTTACGATTGAGATTAATCCCGTAACAGCGGACAAAGATAAGCTAAAGGCTTTTTTGGGCGCAGGGGTAAACAGAATCAGCATGGGCGTTCAAAGCTTTTTGGATTCTGAACTTAAGCTACTTGGAAGGCTTCATACAGCGCGCGAGGCGGAGGAGAGCTTTTATCTTCTTTCTGAGGCGGGATTTTTAAATATAAACCTTGATTTAATGTTTGCTCTTCCAAACCAGACCTTAAATGACCTCTATAAAAATCTTAAAAAGGCAACTGAGCTTAACCCTAGTCACCTTAGTGTGTACGGCCTTATAGTTGAAGAGGGTACTAAGATTTTCGATATGGTAAAAAGAGGCGAGATTAAAGAGGCAGACGAGGATTTGTATGTTTCAATGTATGATTTCACAGCTGAATTTTTAAAAGAAAAAGGCTATGAGAAATATGAAATTTCAAATTATGCTAAAGAGGGATACAGGTCAAGGCATAATTTAAAATACTGGTCGGGAGAAGAGTATTTAGGCTTTGGACTTGGAGCCGTTGGATTTTCTGATAATGCGCGCTACGAAAACGCGACAGACATTAAAGAATATTTAAAAGGAAAGCTTCCCGAAAAACACGAGCTTAAAAAAGATGACCTTATATCAGAGTATATTATAACTTCTCTTCGGAAAACTGACGGTTTTTCATTAGATGATTTTTATTTAAGGTTTAATCAAAATTTTAATGAGCTTTTTGACGTTTCACCCTACATCGAGGGCGGTTTTATGGAAGAAAAAAACGGAAGACTGTTTTTCACAAAACAGGGAGAAAAGGTTTCAAACGAGATACTTTTAAGATTTGTTTAGGAGGATACAGATGCACCGTAAGGTTGTGGATTTTCATGTGCATGCTTTTGCTGATAAGATTGCAAAAAAAGCGGCGGAAAATTTAAGAGATTACTATAAGATGCCGCTTGTCGGAGACGGAACTTTTGATGTAATATACGAAAGAGCCACTCGGGCAGATATAGATAAAATGGTAATTCATGCGGTGGCAACTAAATATTCGCAGGTTGAGGTTATAAACACCTACGTTTCTGAAACCGTGAAAAAAGACCCCGAAAGGCTTATTGGCTTTGGCGCTATGCACCGTGACTTTGAAAATTACAAGCAAGAGATAAAAAGAATAAAAAGCTTAGGTCTTCGTGGCATTAAGATGCATAACGATTTTCAGGGCTTTAACATAGACGACGACAAGATGATGTTTGTCTATGAAGAAATAGTTAAAAACGATTTACCGATTTTGTTTCACATGGGGGACAGAAATGTTGATTCGTCAAGCCCTAAGAGGCTATCTCGTGTATTAGAAAGATTTCCCGAAATGAAAGCTGTTGCAGCTCATATGGGCGGCGTCTTTATGTGGGACGAGTCGGAGGAATATTTAGTAGGGCGTGATGTGTATTTTGACACCTCGAGCTCGCTTTTCTTAATAGGAAACGAAAGGTTTTTGAGGATGATTAAAAATCACGGAGCGGACAAGATACTGTTTGGAACAGACTATCCTTTATCCGACTACGAAAAGGAATTTTCGTATTTTGAAAAGCTTTCCTTAACCGAAGAGGAAAAGGACAGGATTTTTTATAAAAATGCATACGAGTTTCTTAAAATAGAATAAATCGCGCATAAAAATGCACAAAAATGCAAAATGTGTGCATAAATAGTTGACACAGATGCTTTTGTGTGATAAACTGTTTTTTACCGGGGGAGCGTTCCCTCATTAAAAAATTAAAACGGAGGCAATTAAAATGAAAAAGTTTGTAAAAATCACTGCTCTTGTATTGGCAGTAATGATGGCACTTTTCTGTTTTGCAGGTTGTGGCGAGACAGAGGTTAAGGTTGACGAAGGCGCAGTTATCAAAATGGGTACAAACGCTGCTTTCCCTCCCTATGAGTACAAAGAGGGCGACAAGTTTGTTGGTATCGACGTTGAAATAGCTGAGGCTATTGCAAAAGAGCTTGGTATGACACTTGAGATCGTTGATATGGAATTTGATTCTATTATCACATCTGTAAACGGCGGCGAGGTTGACTTCGGTATGGCAGGTATGACTGTTACTGAGGAAAGACTAAAGGAAGTTGACTTTTCAACAAGCTACGCAACAGGCGTTCAGGTTGTTATCGTAAACGAGGATTCTTCTATCGCTTCTCTTGACGACCTTGTTGGCAAGAAAATCGGTACTCAGCTTGGAACAACAGGCGATATGTATTCTAAAGACGATTACGGCGAAGAGAACGTAACAAGCTACGGCAAGGGCGCAGACGCTGTTATCGCTTTAAAGGGCGGAGATGTTGATGCAGTTATTATCGACAACGAGCCTGCTAAGGCATTTGTTGCTGAAAACGAAGGCTTAAAGATTCTTGAAACAGAGTATGCTGTTGAAGACTACGCTATCTGCGTAAAGAAAGGAAACACCGAGCTTCTTGAGAAGATTGACGCAGCTTTAATCAAGCTTGCAGAGGACGGCACTCTTGATAAGATTGTTGAAAAGTACATTTCAGCGAAATAAGATTATGATTTTTACTGCGGAGGCATACGATATTGCTTCCGCAGTATTATTCATATTGAATCGCTATTTTAGCTGCAAACAAGATTTGCAGTTAAGATAACTATTTAATAAATATTACCTAAAAGGCGGGAAGATAAATGACAAAAAAGAAGAGTGCGGTGATAATCTCGATATGTCTTGCAGTGGTTTTGGTGATTGGTTTAGCTGCTTGTTTAATAAACTCATCAACCAAGGCTGATGAGGTGGACATTTTGTGGGCAGAAGAATTTGTGAACGCTGAGTTTGACAAGATGGCATCCGGAACAAAGGCTATAATGACTTATCTTGCAGAAAAAAATACTATTAAAGTAAACAGCATTTCATACGGAGATAAAAAAGACATTATTTTAGACTGCTCCGTTACAAGCCTTGATGCTTATTCGGCACTTTCTCAAAAATACGATGAGTTTTTGGGAACAACTTCAAAAAAAGAGGCGGGGCTTGGAGAAAAAAGCAAGCTTGATATTGCAATTGAGTTTAAAGAAAAAATCCTAGCATATATGAAAGAGGCGGAGGAAGTAACTGTTAATGTTCCGATTACACTTTATCAGACCTCAGACGGAATAGCCCTCCATTCTTCAAAGGAAGCGGTTGATGCAGTTTTTGGAGGAATAGTCCGCATAGAAGAAGAGGTTAAGAACAAAGAAACTGTTACGGTTACTTTGGAAAACGGCGAAACCGAAGAAAAGAAAATTGAGGCAGACAACATCAAAAAAGGCTTTATAGAGTGCGTGTCTGCAAGATATGATGACACTGTTCCCGACACATCAAACTGGCTCGGAAGACTGGTTAATTCATTTAAAGAAGACTTTAGAAAAGTATTTATAGAGCACGACAGATGGAGATCTATTTTAAATGG
>CALAUK010000216.1 GCA_937892135.1 uncultured Clostridia bacterium
GGAGAAGGGGGTTGCTATCACAGAAGATGGCTGCACATCTATGACAGACTACCTAAAGAGGGGTCTTGTTGAACTGGACTTCTAATAAAAATTTTAACTAACCTATGCGAAAGGCTCTCATCAGGGGTCTTTCGCATAATTTGACTTTAAGGGAGGATTACAAAAAATGGCAGTAGGAAAGAAAATATGGATAGTACCCGATTGTGAATTACCTCAGGAGGGCAAAGGCGTTTTAAAAGGACACGAGTCTGTTATCATAGTAAACGATTCAGACGTTGATGCAGAAATCGATGTTAAACTTTATTTCGCAGATAAAGATTCTTATGACGATATTAAATGGACAGTTGGTGCAAACCGCGTAAGATGCTTCAGAATGAACAACCCCGACGATATGTCAGGCTATATTGTTCCTTTTGAAACTCAGTACGCTATGAAGATTTCATCAAACACACCTATCGTTTTGCAGTACGGCAGACTTGACAACCGTCAGAAGAACCTTGCTTACTACACAACACTTGGTTACTGCGAATAATCTTAAGTAAGGAGATTTTATTATGAAAATCAACTTAGACAAAAATTTATTCACAAAAGAAAAGGTTTTACTAGCCGAGCACGGCAGCTTTAAAATAACCAAATTTGCATACGCTTCAGGCGTTGAGGCGCTTGAAGTTGAAAACAGCAAATGTTCATTTATTTTCACACCTTTTAAAGGTCAGCAGATTTGGCATTTTGTTGCCGGCGGCAAAGAGCTTTCGATGGATGTAACCACAAAAGAGCCTACTGACTCTGTAATGTTTTTGGAAAACTACGGCGGATTTTTATATCACTGCGGAGTAAACTCTTTTGGAGTTCCGGATAAAGATCATCCCCATCATGGTGAAATCCCGAACGCTTTTTATAACGAAGCTTATGTCGACTTAGGCAAAGATGAAAAAGGAAAGTATATAGTTTTGGGCGGAACTCTTAACGCCCCCGAAAGAAACTACAACTTCTCCCCCTCAATCAAGCTGTACGAAAACAGCAGTATGTTTGAAGTAAATATAAGCATAGAAAACACAAGCTCAGCTCCTTTAGAGTATATGTATCTTTGTCACCTTAATTTCCGTCCCTTTAACGGAAGCGAAATTATAACAAGCGCAAAGTATGACAAAGAGCACATTAAGCTTTACAGAGGCGAAGGCTCAAAAGAGCTTATAGCTTACTTTGATGAGCTTGAAAAAGACCTGACCATTATGAACAAAGTCGGAAACGACAAAGAAGTTTATGACCCTGAAATTTGCTTTGCAATTAACTACGAAGCAGACGAAGACGGATACGGCCACACAATGCAGATGATGGAAGATGGCGCTTGCTATGTTAAGCATCCGACTGACATTCTTTCAAACGGTGTTCGCTGGATTTCAAGAACCGACACTACTGATGCTTTGGGCATGGTGCTTCCTGCAACAGCCGAGCACGTTGGCTATTACAACGCAAAAGAAAAAGGTCAGCTTAAAATTATTGAAGCAAACAAAACTCTTGGCTTCACTTTCTATACAGGTTACGTAGAAAAAGAAGAAGCTAACGCTATAAAAGAAAAAATTGAAGCTATATTAGCTTAATCAAAGCTTTTTAAATCGAGGTGCAAAACAATGAAAAGAAGAATTTACACTCTTATTTCCTTATTACTTACAGCCGCTATGCTGTTTTCCATTATGCCCGTAGCGTTTGCAGAAGATGAAAATATCGCAGCAGAAGTTATGACAAAGGAAACTTTCGTTTCAAGCGATAACACTTCTCTTCCATACAGGCTTTATGTTCCTGAAGACTATGATGCAAACAAGGAATATTCTTTCTTGTTGTTCCTTCACGGAGCAGGAAACCGCGGCAGCGATAACGAAAGCCAGGTTTCTGTTCACACAGGCCTTTTAAACAGAATTATCGGCGGTGAAACAATTACTTATAACGGAGAAAGCATTGATGCAAGCAAGGAGTTTATAATTGTTGCTCCTCAGTGCGCAAAGGATATGCAGTGGGTAGACACTCCCTGGACAAAGCTTCCCGATCCCTCATACGAGCTTGACAATATGCCTCAGAGTCAGTATATGACAGCTGTTGTTGAGTTAGTTTCAAAGATGCAGGAAACATACAACCTTAATTCTTCAAGAATGTA
>CALAUK010000217.1 GCA_937892135.1 uncultured Clostridia bacterium
GAACTGACCAATGATGCAATAAAGAAACGGCTGCGGGAAAATTCACGTATGCATTCGAAAACGTACAGCATCTCACCACGGGCAACCGAGGTCTTGGTGACAAGGGGGACAGTGGCGACAGGTTTGTCATCCACATAAACCGTGATCTCACCTACAGGGGTTCCTTCCACCACCGGTGCGGCAAAGGAAGAGCTGAAGCTGGAAAAGAACGAGGAATACAAGCTCATCTGTGATGTATCAGAAAGACAGGTTGATATTCTTTGTGCAGGCGGTCTTTTAGACTATACTAAGGAGGAAAATAAATAATGAAAGAACTTATTGTTATCCTCATGAGCGCAATTCTTGTTAACAACTATGTTCTTAACAAGTTCCTCGGAATCTGCCCCTTCCTCGGCGTTTCCAAAAAATCCGACCAGGCTGTTGGCATGGGTCTTTCCGTTATTTTCGTAATGCTCGTTGCAACCGCTGCAACCTGGCCCATCTACAACTACCTTCTCGTTCCCAATGGTCTTGCATATCTCCAGACCATTGTGTTCATCCTCGTAATTGCGGCTCTTGTTCAGTTTGTTGAAATGGTTATAAAAAAGATGAGTCCATCTTTATATCAAGCTCTTGGTGTTTATTTACCTCTTATAACAACTAACTGTGCTGTTTTAGGTTGTGCTAATGCTGCAATAGATTATAGTTTTATTGAAATGAATGTATTTGCATTATTTTCCGGCCTTGGTTTCTTATTTGTAATGTGGTTATTTTCTGGTCTTAGAGAAAAAATTGAAACTTCACCTGTTACAGAAGGCTTTAAAGGTTTCCCTATTGCTTTAATTGCTGCAAGTGCAATAGCTTTAATATTCTTAAGATTAGGAGGTTTATTCTAATGGATCATCTTATTTTACTGATGACGATGGTGTTGACGAGAAAGCTGATTTTAAGACTGTTTTGGGAATCAGCGGTATTGATATGTACATCCCAAGAGAATTCTCTATGACTCAGACAGGAAACTTAGAGCAGGTAGTGGGAGAGACAACAGCTATTAACTTTACTGCTTCTTCAAACATCACAACAGATGATTTAACTAATGTTAAGTGGTTTGTAGATGGAGTTGAGGTAGCGACAGGTGCAACATTTGCCTACACTCCTTCTGCAATTGGTTCTTATGTTGTTAAGGCAGTTTTAGGTGCATACGAGACAACTCCTGTAACAGTAAGTGTTGTTGCAGCTCCTTCGTATACACTAAACATTTCTTATTCAGGAAATCTTAGCCAGGATGAAAATGCAGAAACTCCTGTAGTATTTACTCCGGCAGTAACACCTTCAGGTGCAGATTTAACTCAGACAGTTTGGTATGTAAACGGCACTGCAGTATACACAGGCGCAAGCTTTGAATTTACACCTGACGGCGGCCCCGGCATATACGAAATACACGCAGTTTTGGGCGGTGAGCAGTCCGAAGAGACAATAACAATAACTGTTACTCCCGCAGGCTATGGTCCTGTTACAATTACTTCAACAGGTAGCCTTACTCAGACAAGCGGAAGCACTTCTGCAGTAACATTTACAGCAGTTCCCGATGACGGTGTAACAGATGTATCGGGCGCTAAGTGGTTTATAAACGGAGCAGACCAGAATGTAATTGGCGAGACATTTACATTTACTCCCTCTGCAATCGGTTCTTACATTGTAAAGGCTGTAATGCCTGACGGTTCTGAATCAACAAATACTATAACTGTTTCTGTAACAGGAGTTGTTGGACCCGGTCCCGGAACAGGCGGCGGTTCATACTACCCCGTTGAAGACAAAGAGCCCGATTACGGCGACATTTCAAAGCCTATAATCGCTCCTACTGCGACAGGTAAAGTTACACAGTTTGAAGACGTTGAAGGTCACTGGGCAGAGCCTTATATGGAGGCTTTGTATGAGCTTGGTATAGTTAACGGAACATCTGCAACAACAATGGATCCCGATTGGGGCATAACAAGACAGGAAGTTGCTGTTCTTTTAGTAAGAATGTTAGGACTTACAGGCGAAGTTCCTCAAAAGGAAACATACTATACAGACTGGGAAGATGTTGCTTCATGGGCGAAAAACTCAGTTGGCGTTTTGAGTGACCGCGGCATATATGTAGGTTATGGCGATGGTTCATTCCAGCCCGAAAGAATTATTTCCCGTCAGGAATTGGTTTCTGTTATAGGTCGTCAGCTTTCGGGCGAGTATGAAATAGATCTTCACTATGAAGATACGCACGAGATTTACTACTGGGCAGTTGAGCATGTTGAAGAGCTTACTGCATTCGGCATAGTTCAGGGATTCCCGGATGATACATTCAGACCCGTTATCGATATAACAAGAGCTCAGGCTGCTGTTATATTCTATAACACAATGTACAGACTTGGAAAGATAAGGGTAATATTATAATTAAAATAGTTTATAGGCAATCTCCCGAGTTCTTCGGGAGATATGCTTTATAAAGAGGATATCAGGATGAAAAAAAGAGTTATATCGTTTATTCTTGCACTGATGCTTTCTTTATCATGCGTTTCATTTGCAAGTGAAAAGAAAGATAAACTTACAGGCATGGATTATATAGCAAAGAGACTTACTATTTTTACTCACGAGGACAGAAGAAACTTAGAAATAATTTTTATACCTCTTCTTATTACAGACACAGGTCTTAATACATTTTCAAAAACAGTATCGGAGTATACTCCTGAGTCTGAGGCACTTATGCATCAGCTTTTGACAAAGTTTCTAGTGCGTGTTGATAAAGAAGAGCTTCTTGGTGCTATTTCATATCTTTATATGATTGATGAAGAGGACCGCGAGGAGTATATCGGAGGATTTTACGAAAGAAAAAGCCTTGATCTTCCTGCAAGTGCTAAAAAAGCCATGGATAATTTAATGAACAGAATGTTTTTAAAATATCCTGACTTAAAAAAGGTGTTTGAAGAAGACGGCATAACGGCAGACGTTTTAGCAAGAATGTTTAAAATGTTTTCTTCAACAAACGATGACACTCCGCTTTTCAAGGTTTCTTTAAACAATGAGCTTGAGCTTAATTCAATATCCTATGCCTTAAGAAATAAGATTGACAGCGTAATATTAAAAGAAAATATGCCGTATAAAAATGCGGGTGAGCTTCTTAATGCAGTCATAAATAACTTAAACGAAAGCTATGCCGGTGAGTATATGCAAAGCTTTATTGAGGTTGGAAGACAGACAGGGCTTATTCTGGCATCAAATGGCGGAGACACCTTTGGCGGTGGCGGAACAACAGGAACAGAGCCGGATAAGGTTACTGTAAGCCTTTCAGACGATAAAAAGACTGTTACCGTTTCGGCAACAGACAAAGATGGCAATAAGATTATCGGCGTGTGCGATTTGTTCCCTGTAAGCTTTAACCTTGCAGAAAAAGGCTACCTTACAGATGAGGACGGCAAAAAGGTTAAATTTGTGGTAATAAAAGACGGTGTATGGTATGCACTTTTGAATAAGCCGGGAACTTACACCATTAAAAAATCTGAAACGAGCTATTTTGACGATGTGAGCGGTTGGGGAAAAGAATATGTTGATGCCCTTTATGAAAGAAATATTATTTCGGGCAGAGGCGAAAGAGTATTTTCTCCTTACGATAACATCACAAGAGAAGAATTTGTTAAGCTTATTGTTGAGCTTTTCTCCCTTAAAGGAGACTTTGGTAATTCGTTTACAGATGTATCTGAAGATAAATGGTATTATGAATATGTATCTGCGGCAAAGCATTACAAAATTGTTGACGGATACACAGACGGTACTTTTGGTGCAGGACTTAATATAACAAGACAGGATATGTGCAAAATACTTTATTCTGTTATGGAAAAAGCAGGCATAAAAGTGCCACAGAGCAGTGGAATAACGCTGGAATTTGCAGACAGACAGGATATTCGTGATTATGCATATCCGAGTGTTATGGCGCTTAAAAAGGCAAAAATAGTGTCGGGTGATGACAAGGGAAGATTTAACCCGAATAATTTTGCCACAAGACAAGAGGCTTCTAAGCTAATTTATATGATTTTGGAGAATTATGTTGTATACTACGAAAACTAAATGCATATTAAGATGGGTGTTTGTGTTTTTGATTATGGCAGGTATATTTTTCTTTTCCGCTCAGGAGGGGGAAACTTCAAAAGCGCAGACGAAAGAGGTTTTGTCTTTAGTTAAGATCGAAAAGGTGACAAAAAGCTCAGGGGCTTTAAGCACTGAGGCGGTTGTTGTGCGAAAGACTGCGCATTTTCTGGAATATTTTATTTTGGGTGTTTTTGTATACAGAGCGATTTCTTCGCACACGAATAATAGTAATAAAAATTTATGGATTTCTTTTATAATATGCTTTTTATATGCAATATCTGATGAGGTGCATCAGATGTTTATTCCCGGAAGAGATCCGACAATACAGGATATTTGTCTTGATGCGCTGAGTTCATTCTGCGCGCTGGCGGTTCTTTCGTGGATTTCGCATAAAAAAGCAAACAAGAGGAGGATAATATGAAAACAAAAAGAATTGTTGCACTTATTTTGGCATTAATGTGCATATGTACAAGTTCTTTGGCTGCAGATGTTGTTACAGAGTATGAGAGACCTGAAATTGCTCCTGAGACAAATGTTCTTCAGAGCGCAGCATACGAAAACAACAGAGCAGATGAAGTTATGATGCTTTCTGAGGCTATTAGCCGTCTTAGCATAACTTCGCCTCAGAGTACGATTGTTACTGCGGGAGGAACATTGCAGCTTACCTGCAATATCGAATCTCCTCTTGAAGAGGAATCTGTTATATGGAGTGTTGAGGTTGGACAGGCATACGCCACAATAGACCAGACAGGACTTGTTACTGCGGTTGCAAATGGTGTTGTAGTGTGTAAGGCAAGGTCTACTGTTGACTCATCTCAGGTTGCATACAAAACAATCACAATAGCTATCCAGTCAAGCAAGAGATATATGGTTGACCTGAGTGCGCAAAACAGTTCAATTCATGCGCTTATTAATGGAAGAAGTGCTAATCTCGGTGCAGTGAATCAAATGGAACGCACTATGGGAACAGAGCTTGTTTTAACAGCGGTTCCAAGGAGCGGATATGAGTTTTTATACTGGAAAGACGGAAATTCAAGAATTGTGTCTACTGTGCCTGAAATAACATTTACTGTAGGTTCAAAGATAAAGCTTACGGCGGTATGCGCACCTGTATCTTCTTCTAATGTTTTAATAACCTTTAGAGATATAAGTGGTGTCATTCTGGCAGAGGGTTCTTCCAATACTGAGATAAAAGTTCCTGCAAAGCCGTATTCTCTGGGATATGAGTTTAAATGCTGGGTTGCAGATGGCGTAAGATACGAGTTTACTCCAAAGTCTGTGCTTGACACATCATCTATAAATAAGAATACAATGTTTATGGCGGGATATACAAAGGAAGAAGAGACATACACTGTAACCGTTACAGGAGGAAACACTACTGGCGGTGAGTACAGATATAATACAAAGGTAAAAGTTGTTGCAAAAGCTCCTGAACCGGGCAAAAAATTTGCATACTGGCTAAGAGACGGCAAGATTGTTTGCTATGAGCCTGAGTATACGTTCCATGTGGGTTCTTATGATACGAATCTTGAAGCTGTTTACAAAGATAATAACGAGGTGCTTGCAGAGGTTCCGGTTATTGTTATGCATGATGTCAAGGTTGTTGCAGGAAACAAGCTTTCATTCGTAGCAGAGCGTAACCTGCCTGAAGAATACACACTTGTATCAACAGGTATAATCTTAAGTAAAACAGCAGGTGATATCACACTTGATACAAACGGTGCAATAATTGCTACTGCAACTTCCAAAGATAAAAAAGGTCAGCTTATGGTAAGAAAGAAAGATGTTTTATATTCTGAGCGTTGGTACGGAAGAGCATATCTTGTGTATAAAGACGGAGAGAATATGATTACTGTATACAGTAACATTGTTTCAAGAAGCTTAAGTGATTAATAAAAAAACACTCGCATTTGCGAGTGTTTTTTTATTAATTAAATATGTCCTCAATCGTGAGGAAAGGATATTTTCTTAAAAGGATTTTTGCTACATAATTATATTCAGGAGCATCTGATTTTGAAAAATTCTTTATTCTTGCAAAACAGAAAATATACATAAAAATCATAAAGGCTATAACGACAAAGAAAGCAAAAGTGTTTTCTGTAAAGAGACAGAAATCATAAAAGCCGTGGGTTGCAACGGGAAGAAGCAGACTGAAAATCATATTCTTTTTATAGCTTATTTCTCTTGCATCAGGTGAAATTTTTCCTGTTTCTTTAAGATGTTTTTCAATTTCTTTTGCATCCTTTAGAATGTGCCACTTACTGTAATGATAGCCCATCATAACAGCAAAAAACATATGCCCCGGAACAGACATAATCGCACGGGAAACAGCCGTCTGAAAACCGTATTGAAGAACATACATTACGTTTTCAAGTGCCGCAAAGCCTAAGGAAACGAATACTGCATAGATAAGTCCGTCAAACAGGCAGTTAAAGTTTTTATTTTCAAAGGTTATGCGTTTTAAAAACAGCCACTTAACAAACTCTTCCGAAAGCGCGACCACAAAAAATGCCTCAATAAACTGATATAAATAAAACTGAGTTTCGTTAAGATAGAGAGTGCCGTTCGGCGCGGTGGGCGCAACAGCTGAAAATAAAGATGTATTAATATCCCCTAAGAAAATTTCTAACACTATCGCAGGAAAGCACGATAAAGCACCAGAAGCAAGCAAAAGCAATAAAAGGCCCAGAGGCTCTTTTTCCACTCTGTCTTTTTTAAAAACATATGCACACAGCGCGATTGCGGGGAAAAGCGCGCATATTACTAAAAACAATGTCATTATAAAAGCTCCTTTATATGTAATTTTATTTTATTGTACCACAACGAAAGCGTTTTGTAAACTAAATTAAAAAACCGCCAAAGGCGGTTTTTATATTATTTGCTTAAATTTTTTAAAGTTTCAAAAAATTCGGGGAAAGAAATATCAACACACGACGGGTCATCTATTTCGCTTGATCCCTCAGCAGCGAGAGATAAAATTGCCATACTCATAGCAATTCTGTGGTCACCGTAAGATGAAAACTTTGAGCCTCGCACTTTTCCGCCGCTTATTATCATTCCGTCATCTGTTGCTGAAATTTCTACGCCTGCCTTTTTTAATTCGTTAACTACCGTGGAAATTCTGTCAGACTCTTTGACCTTAAGCTGCTCTGCATCAGAAATAACAGTTTCACCTTTGGCAAACGCTGCCGCAACAGCTAAAACAGGAAGCTCGTCTATAAGTCTTGGAATAATGTCGCCTCCGATTTTTATTCCCTTTAATTCTGATGAGCGGACTCTTATATCTGCAACGGGCTCTCTTCCGTAATAACGAAGATTTAAAACAGAAATGTTTGCGCCCATAGAAATAAGCGCATCTATTATGCCTGTCCTTGTGTTGTTTACGCCGACATTTTTAATTGTTATATCAGAATTTTTAGTTATTAATGCGCCGACCATAAAGAATGCCGCAGAAGAAATATCCCCGGGAACATCTATATGCATAGCCTTTAATTCCTCGCACGGAGGTACTAACACATTGTTTCCTATCTGCTTTATACGGACTCCCATAGCCTCGCACATAAGCTCGGTGTGATTTCGGCTCTTTGTCTGTTCTGCGATAGTGGTTACGCCATCTGCATAAAGTGAGGCTAAAATAATAGCCGATTTAAGCTGAGCAGATTTAACTGGAAGCGCATAATCAATCGCCCTAAGAGGTGCGCCCTGTATAGTAATCGGGCAAAAAGAACCTGAAAATGAAGCTCCCATCATAGAAAGAGGTTTTATAACGTGCTCCATAGGGCGTTTTCTTATTGAGCTGTCTCCATCAATAACAGAAGAAAATTTCTGACCTGCAAGTATTCCTGAAATAAGGCGTGTAGTAGTTCCTGAATTTCCTGTGTAAAGTGTGTCTTTAGGAGCTGAAAGTCCATAAAGGCCCTTTCCGTAAACACAAACGTCATTTCCTTTAACAACGGTTTTAATTCCGAGTTTTTCAAAACAGGAAATAGTTGAAAGGCAGTCTGCACCATTTAAGAAACCTGAGATTGTTGTCTTCCCGTTTGCGAGCGCACCAAGCATAACAGCTCTGTGGGATATGGATTTATCTCCTGCCACAGAAATCTCGCCCGAAAGAGAACAAACACTGTTTAATTTCATTTAACTTTCCTGCCTTTCGGATAAAATTTACAAATCAAGCTTTAAATCGCCGTGTTCTATCCATTTTAATTTTCTGAATATTTCGCAAACAGAAACGCTTATAAGAGCCGGAAGAACAAAGCAAATTAGCACAAGACCCAAAATGCCGAATGCATCAAGGCCTGAGGATAATATATCAATAGGTCCTACAAGTCCGCAGGTACCCATACCTGAGTTAACGCCTGTAACAGTCTCTAATTTAAATATGCAGGTTGAAAGGGGGCCTGTTACCGCAGAAGCAATAACCGGGGGAATCCATAGAATCGGTTTTTTCGTAAGGTTACCCATCTGAAGCATTGATGTTCCTACGCCCTGAGCCACAAGGCCACCGAAGCCGTTTTCACGAAAGCTCATAAATGCAAAGCCTATCATATGCGCACAGCAACCTGCAGCTGCCGCACCGCCAGCAATTCCTGTAAGTCCTATTGATGCGCAGATAGCCGCAGAGCTTATAGGAAGAGTAAGAGCGATACCAACTAAAACAGAAATTATTATTCCCATAATGAAAGGGTGATATGTAGTACATTCCATAAGGAAAACGCCTATTTTAGAAACTGCTGTCGCAATAGGAGCGCCTATCCACATAATAAGAGCTGTTCCGATTCCGATTGTAACTGATGGAGTAACTATAATGTCAAGCTTTGATGTGTTAGACACTAGTTTTCCTGCTTCGCAAGAAACAACTGCTGCTATGTAAGTAAGGAAAGGTCCGCCTGCTCCGCCAATGGTCATAGCGCCGTAGCCTACGGCACAAAGTGAGAACAAAACTAATTTGGGAGCATTAAGTGCCATACCAACAGCTACTGCAATAGCAGGGCCAGACACCGCACTTCCAAAGGCAGACATATTTTCGAAAAGCTTAATGCCTGTGTATGTATAAACTGTTTTAAAAATTGTGCCTATTAAAAGCGATGCAAACAAACCCATTGCCATAGCACCAAACGCATCAACAAAATACGTTTTAAGAGAAAAATTAATGTTTCTTTTCTTGAAATAAGAAGCCATAAGAAACCCTCCTTTAAATGTGAATGTAATAATTATACACCAAAAGAAACTAAAAAACAATCAGCAAAGTACGAAAAAATATGTTTTAGCTAAGTTTAAGTTTTGTGTTATTTTTACATAATATAGAATATTTAAACACAAATACTGCGAAAATATGCAAGTGTGTTAAATTCCTTTTCGCTTATTTTTAAAATAAATCTTTCGCAAAGATCAGAAAGAATATTAAGGCTTGTCTCATCAATAGTAAAACCGAAAATAAGCTTTGTATCATTTTTTAAGATATATTTTATCGCCTCGCCGACAGATTTAGGCTGATTTTGATATAAGTCGGCGCAGGAGGCGCAAAGCATACCGTTTTTCTGAGGGGAAAAGAAAAGTGCGTTTTCATTTCCGCAGACAGCACATTGGTCGGTTTCTATTTCATATCCCGTAAGCGACAAAAGCTTTAGCTCGTATACTGCCTTTACCAGAAAAAGATTTCTTTCTTTTTCGGAGAGTATGTATAATGTGTTTAAAAGAAGAGAAAGAATATCTTCTTCTGCCTCCAAATCAGGAACAAAAAAATCAGTTATTTCGCAAAAATATGAGGCAAGGGCAAGCTTTTCTACGTTTTCGCCTATGGAATAAAAGCTCGTTATAAGCTTGTTTCCACGCATGGTATACATATTTTTTCCGGGGAAAAGAGTATATTCTCCATAACAGAAAAGAGAAGAAGCCGCGCGCTGATGGCTTTTATATTTTCTTACACCCTTTGCCATAACGGTTATAATGCCCATTTCTTTTGTGAAAATTTTAAGCACTTTATCAGACTCGGAATAATTTGTCTGCCTTATAACAAGACCCGTTACTTTTACGCTTTCCAAAGCTTGTCCCCCTTTCGTAAAAATATTTAAACTCAGGAGAATTTTCTCCCCTGAGTTTAAAGTATTTTCAAAACACTTGAGTTGCCGTTTTTCTGATTTGTGTGATTAGCTTCCTTTTCCAGAATATCAGAGCAAGATATTTCTTCTTTCAAAACAAGATAATCATACACACTGCCGCTTTTTAAAAATCTGTTCCACATATATTGCTCAAACATTTTACCGTCGCCTCCAA
>CALAUK010000218.1 GCA_937892135.1 uncultured Clostridia bacterium
TCAGGTATTTTGTCTCAGGTTGTCCTGATTGCCCTGAGCTTTCTTCTTCCAAGACTTTATCTTGAAAATTTCGGTTCGGAGGTTAATGGAGTTCTATCTACAATAAAGCAGATTTTTGTATATATGCTTTTGCTTGAGTCAGGTGTAGGACTTGCTACCACACAGGCATTATATAAGCCCGTTGCCGAGAAAAATCATAACAAGATAAGCTCTGTTATCTCAGCAACTCATAGTTACTATGTTAAAGTTGGTATCATATATGCTATTATCGTACTTTTAATCGCTTTGGTGTATGAGTATATTATACCCTCGAACATTGAGCCCGGTGTGATATTCGGAATTGTAATACTTACTGCTTTGCCTGCGCTCTTTAGTTATTTTGTACAAGCTAAATACAGAATACTCTTAGAGGTTGACGGCAGAAAATATGTTATAACAAATTCTGAGACAGTTCTGCAGCTGGTATCAAATGTTGCCAAAATACTTGTCATATTACTTACAAACAATCTTGTGCTGATGCAACTTGTGTATTGCATATTGTCACTTTTGCAACTTTTCTACATATATGTTCACGCAAAACGAAGATATGAATGGTTAAGTGTTAATGCCGAGCCTGATTATGAGGCAATTTCTCAAAGGAAATCTGTTTTGGTTCATCAGGTTTCGGGAATGGTATTCAACAATACAGATGTTTTGCTATTGTCTTTTTTGTGCGATTTCAAAGTGGTTAGTGTTTATACTATTTATAACATCTTCTTTTCGCAGATTCAGACATTTATTACAAGTATTATTTCGGGGTTCAGTTTTGCCCTCGGTCAGATGTTCCATACAGACAGAGCAAAATTTATAAAGGTATATAACGTCTACGAAACATTTTATATTATGGCAACCTTTATTATTTATACTTTGATGGCAGTGTTTTTGCTGCCGCTTATTCAAATATACACAAAAGGAATAAACGATGCAAACTACACAAATACGCTTTTAGTAATTCTTTTTGTTGTTATGAACCTTTTATCAAACGGTAAGCTTCCTTCAAACCATGTTCTTGAATATTCGGGAAAATTTGAAGAAACACGTTCCCATGCAATTTGGGAAATGATTATAAATATCGCAGTTTCAATAGTTTCAATTTTGAAATGGGGAATTTGCGGTGCAATAATCGGCACAATTGTTGCGCTTTTATACAGAGGTGCAATGATGATTTATTATTCAAACAAAAAAGTGCTTGGCAGAGGAATGTTCCATACATATAAGCTTTGGATAGTAAACGGAGCAGTTTTTGTACTTATAATGGCAATCTTTTTTGTAGACAGTTTCAGCGGTCTTTCATTTATCAGGCTATTTATAAAAGGAATCATCCATTCTCTTTGGATAGTGCCTTTGTACATAGGAGTAAACTTTATATTTTTCAAAAGAGCATTTAAAAACTTAATTGAATTATGGAGGAATAAAGCATGAGTATTCCAAAAGTGATTCACTATTGTTGGTTTGGAAAAGGCGAAATGCCGCGCCTTGCAAAAAAATGTATTAAAAGCTGGGAAAAATATTGCCCGGATTATAAGATAATCTGCTGGAGCGAGGAAAACTTTGATTTTAATAAAAACAGATATGTAAAAGAGGCTTATGAGTCGGGAAAGTGGGCTTTTGTAAGCGATTATGTAAGGCTTAAGGCAGTTTATGAAATGGGCGGTATATATCTTGATACAGATGTTGAAATTATAAAACCTATTGATGATTTAACAAAACAGGGTTTTATGGGTTTTGATGAAAAAGGCATAGTTGCAACAGGGCTTGGCTTTGGTGCTGAGAAAAAAAATGAACTTATTGGTGAAATGCTTAAAGATTATGACGATATTGGTTTTATTCTGCCTGATAATTCATTTGATTTAACTCCGTGCCCTGACAGAAATACTAAAACACTTCAAAGGCTCGGTATGAACACTGAGGTTAAAGACCAGGTCTTTATGGGAATTCAATTTTTGCCCCGTGATTATCTTTGTCCTATGGATTATTATACAGGAAAAATCGATATAACTGAAAACACATATTCAATTCATCATTATAATGCATCCTGGACATCGAAAAAAACAAAGAGAACAACTGCGATAAAAAGACTTATCGGAGTTAAGATGTACAATAAACTGTACGGAAAAATTTTGCATAAGCTAAAATGGTTGGAGTGGTAATTTTGCCTGAGAAAACATTTGAAAAATTAAAAAATTTAAATAAGCAGTCTGTAATATGCTTTGTTTCTGCGCTTATAGTAGGATTTTTGTCGCATATGTACAAGATTTCAAACTGGCTCCCTAATTGGGACAGTATTGTGTTCAGGTATGATGCGCAGAATATGACGGGACTGGGAAGATGGTTTCTGTCCGTTGTAAGCAGCATGACATCTTTTTATGACCTGCCGTTTTTAAATGGTGTTATAGCTATTTTGCTTTATGCTTTTGGCGCAGTATGTATTATAAAAATGTTTGATGTTAAAAGCAATATAACTGCGGCAATAGTGGGAGCGACTATAATAAGTTTTCCGGCAGTAACTTCAACACTTATGTATAATTATGTTGCCGATGCATATGGGGTAGCTTTCCTGCTATCTTGTCTTGCAGCATATTTTCTTACAAAAGAAAAAACGAGATATATTATTATTGCGATAATTTTTATTGCATTATCCTCGGGAATTTATCAGGCATACATAACAGTTACAATAATGCTTGTTTTGTGCTATCTTATAAGCCGAGCGGTATTTGAGAAAGAAAACACAAAAAGTCTTATTAAAAAGAGCTTAAAATATATTTTTGCAGGTGCCATGGGAGAAATTTTGTACTATGGGATTTTGCTTGCGATACTGAAAATAAGCGGGACGGAGCTTCTGGATTATCAGGGGGCAAGCAGCTTTTCTCTTGCTGATATGAATATCCGGGCATCTGTTTATCTGTCTCTTTACGAATTTTTTGAATATTTCTTCGATTTTTCAAAGGGAATTAGTATTTTTTCTCTTTTAAACATCGTAATAGTTTCATTTACTGGAATTTTATATGTTTACAGTATGATTAAAAACAAGGTGTATGCAAAAATGCCGTTGCTTCTTGTCTTGTTTCTGGCATTGCCGTTTGGTGCATCGGTGCTTCTTTTTATAAACTCAGATGTTATATACCATAATCTTATGAAAATGGGATATGCGGTATTTTATATTTTCTTTATTCTTCTTTATGAAAAGATTGAAATTAAAAGAGAAGATATCAAAAGATGGGTAATACTTATTATTTCTGTTATTCTTATATTAAATCAGGTGGTTATAGCAAATGTAAGTTATCATAAAGCACAAATGGCTTATGAAAAATCTTACGGGACACTTATAAGAATTGCAGACAGAGCGGAAAAAGCAGAAGATGGTGAAAAGTGCGAAAAGCTTCTTGTGATAGGTGCTCTTGAAAACAGCAAGAACTATTTTTCAAATTTGCCACCTGAAATCACAGGCATTACCGACGGATATATTTTAAGGGCCGATGATGAATCGGTAGGGCAGAGTGTGTTATGCAGTGCATTAAATGATTACTGCGGAAAAAATTATAAATTTTTAAGCGGCGAAGAAAAACAAGAGCTTCTTAAAAAGGAAGAAATAAAAAATATGGGAGTATGGCCTTCTAATGATTCGGTTAAAAAAGTTGACGGTATTCTCATAATAAAACTTGGAAGTGAATTATGATATATATTTGTGCAGATGATTTCGGGCTTTCAAAGGAAAGCAGCAAAAGAATAGAGGAGTGCATCTTTGAGGGAGGACTTAACAAAGTAAGCATTATGCCTAATACCCCTTTTGCAGGGCAAAGCATAAAAAATGCTGTTCCTTCATTACACCTTAATCTTGTTGAAGGAAAACCTCTTTCGAAAAATACAGACACTCTTATAACAGAAAACGGATATTTTAAGTATTCTTTTGGAGGTCTTCTTTTAAAATCTGTATTTCCTTCAAAAAAGTTTAAACTTGAGCTTGAGGAGGAAATAAAAGAGCAACTTGATTTTTATATAAAAAATATTTCACCGGGCAAGCCGCTTATGGTTGACAGCCATCAGCATGTTCATATGATACCGCTGATATTTAAAACTCTTATGAAAGCCTTAAAAGATTCGGGGGCGGATGTAAAATATGTCCGTATTCCGTCTGAACCTTTGATGCCGTATATAAAAGCAGTTTCGCTTTATTTGACATATAACCCCGTAAATATAATAAAGCAGTGGGTTTTAAAATTCCTGGCATTTCTAAACAGAAAAGAAATTAAAAAAGCAGGGATTGCCCCGTCCTACTTTATGGGAGTTTTGTTTTCCGGAAAAATGGATGAAAGAGTTTTAAAGGTTTTGCCATATTATAAAAAGCTTTCTGAGAAAAGAGATATAGAAATTCTTTTCCATCCCGGCTTTATAAGAAAAGACGAACCTATTTTTGATGCAAACAAAAAAGGTTTTGTTGATTTCTATTTGTCGGAGGGCAGAAAAGAAGAATATGATTTTATTAAAAGAGGTGTTTTGTAATGCCATTTCTTGAACGAGATAAGGTTGATGAAAGAACAAGGAATAAGCTTGATGAGCTTATTGACAAGTCCTATGAAAACTACTGGGCTAAGAAGAGGCTTTTTGATATTTTCTTTGCGTCTCTTATTTTGCTTTTCTTTCTGCCTCTTATGATTATTATTTCTATAGTGATCGTTATTGATGACCCCACGGCAGGACCGTTTTACAAGCAGCTTCGCTGCGGCAGACACGGAGAAACATTTTATATGTATAAATTTAGAACAATGAAGCCCGGAGCCGATAAAATGCTTGATGACCTTAAAGACAAAAATGAAATGGACGGGCCGGTTTTCAAAATGAAGGATGACCCCAGAATTACACGTGTGGGCAAATTTTTAAGAAAAGTTTCTCTTGATGAACTGATGCAGTTTTTTAATGTTTTCAAAGGAGATATGACTCTTGTTGGTCCTCGTCCGCCGCTTCCTGAAGAAGTAAAAAACTACACAGATTATCAAAGGCTTCGCCTTCATGTAACCCCGGGGATTACATGCACATGGCAGATTTCAAAAAACAGAAACGATATCCCATTTGATGACTGGGTTGAAATGGATCTTGACTACATAGAAAACAGAACCTTCAAAGGTGATATTTTAATTATGCTTAAAACACCGATAGTTATGCTTTCGGCAACGGGCAGATAAATAAAAAAACAGGAATTCCTTTCAGGCGTTCCGAGTATTAAAAAAGGCGAAAGAGATTATTCTCTTTCGGTTTGGGAGATAAAGATGAAAATAGCAATGTTAGGGCACAAGGTAGTTCCTTCCAGAAGAGGAGGAATTGAAAGAGTTTTAACAGCTCTATGTCCGGTGATGGCAGAAAAAGGGCTTGATATTACATTATATAACCGTTCTACAGACCTTGTGGAAGGTGAATACAAAGATGCTGTTTCAGACGGGAAATACAAAGGGATAAAGCTTAAAAAGGCTTTCTCGCTTAAATCAAGAGGTATCTCTGCGATGATGGCATCGTTTACGGGAGCAATTTGTGTTGCGCTCGGAAAATATGACATAGTGCATTTTCACGCTGAAGGGCCTTGTGCGGCAATGTGGCTTGTAAAAATGTTTGGCAAAAAATGTGTTGCTACTGTTCATGGCCTTGACTGGCAAAGAGAAAAATGGGGCAAAGGTTTTGCTTCGAAGTATATAAAGTTCGGCGAAAAGGTTATGGTAAAGTATGCCGATGAGATAATAGTTTTAAGCGAAAGTGCAAAAAAGTATTTTAAAGACACTTACGGCAGGAAAACGGTAGTAATACATAACGGTATAGAAAAACCTGTTTTAAAGGAGGCTTTTGAAATAACAAAACGCTATGGCATAGAAAAAAACGGATACATAGCGATTGTTTCAAGGCTTACCGCTGAAAAAGGCATTCACTATCTTATAGAAGCCTATAACAATATAAAAACCGATAAAAAGCTTGTAATTGCCGGTGATACAAGCGATACTGATGAATATGTAAAAATGCTTCAAAATATGGCAGCAGGAAATGAAAACATAATATTTACGGGCTTTATTTCGGGAGATGTGCTCTGCGAGATATACAGTAATGCGTATGCTATATGTCTTCCTTCTGATATTGAGGGAATGTCACTTAGTCTGCTTGAAGCACTTTCATATAAAAATGCGGTGCTTTGCTCTGATATTTCTGAAAATGCATCTGTTGCAGAAGACAAAGCTATGTATTTTGAAAAAGGAAATGTTGCTGACTTAACGGAAAAACTTCAGTATTTGTGTGATAACAAAGATGTGGCGGAAGAATACAAAGAACATTCAGATGAATTTGTATTAAATAAATATAAATGGAGCGATATTGCAGACGAAACTGCAAAACTTTATGAAAAGGTGCTATCGGGAAAGGAGGGTAAAAGCTATGAGCCAGAAAATAAAAGAGAAACCATTTCAAGATAATATCGGCGAAGAGCAAATTCTAGAAAACCTTAAAGAAAACTTGCCCGAAGAGGTTTATGAAAAGTGGGTTAAGTTTTTTACCTTTGAAAGAGTTACGAAAAAGAAAGCCGTTATAAGATACTCCGGAGAGGAGCCTTTTAAGGAATTCAAAAAGAAATATAAGAAAACTTTCTTAAAAGAGCTTGCCGCTACAGGTGTTCATTTTAAAAAGATAAAATTTCTTAAAGATAAAAAACGAAAAGCTAAAAAGCCTGTCAAAGAAAAAAGAAAAGGCAAAAAAGCAAAGGTTTTTAAATTTTTCTTTGTAAGCCTTGTGTTTGTAGCATTTACCGTATGTGTCCTGACTTTAAGCGTCAGCTATATTGCAAACAGGAACTTTGCCGAAACTTTTTACAGTGTAAGCAGCATAAAGGCGAATAATAACATAAGAGTTATTCAGATTTCTGATTTGCATAGTGCATCTTATGGAACGGGCAACGAAAAACTTATAGAGCGCATTAAGAGTTTAAAGCCTGATATAATTGTTTACACGGGTGATTGCCTTGATTCAGAAGACAATGCCGGAACAAATGTACTGGCTCTTACAAGAGCTCTTTCTTCTGTTGCACCTTCATATTACATTTACGGAAATAACGAAGTGGAAAAGTATTATGATGTTAAGCTTTCGCAAAAAGAACTTGATAAGAAATTCGGCTTCACAAATGAAACGAGGCAGCCTTCAGAACTTACTCAAATCACTGATGAATTTGAAAAGAAGATTGAAGCGTGTGGAACTAAGGTTTTGAAAAATGAGTTTGAAACAATTAAGGTAGGAAAAACCGAAATTGACATTTACGGAGTTTTAACATCAAATCCTTCGGCATTCTGGTCATATTCGGGAGAAAGTTTTGATAAATTCATTTTTGAAAACACAAATCATCTTAAAATTATGGCAATTCACGAGCCATTTATTTTCCAGGAGTATACTCCTGACACCTTTGGTGATATTTTAATGTGCGGACATACCCATGGCGGAACATTTAAAGTTCCAATGCTTGGCCCTCTTTATACCCATGAGGGCGGATTGTTTCCCCAAAGAAAAGGTGATTATGTTTACGGAAGATACGATGTTTCCGGTGCGCCGCTTATAGTAAGCTCGGGGCTTGAAAACAAGAATCCCTTAAGAATTAATAACAAGCCCGAACTTGTTATTATTGATATAAGCAGATTTTAAGGAAAGGAAGGTATTATATGTTCACTTCGATATTGCAGAAATTACCCATTTTAATTGCAGTATGTTTGTTTCTTGCCGGAGCGGTAACTATATACTTCCGTTCTGCGAATGTTACAAAAACCGATTTTACAAAAATATTCAAAACCGCTAAATATTTCGAAGCGTGGGTGCTGGTAATCGTTTTTACTCTTTCCGCTTTTTTTGGAGTTTTTAATCACTTTTATTCAAAGCGGTTTGTAAGAGCTGTGGTTTCGCTTAATTATTCCGAGGCATCTGCGGCGCTTAATTCAAATGGAACAAGATTTAATCCAACCGAAATAACATGTGACGAGGTTCTTGAAAGAGCCATAGAAAAAGGCGCTTTTGAAAATGTAACGGTGAAAGACCTTAAAAAATGCCTTTCTGTTTACCCTTATGTTCAGGGCGGTGTTCAGGATAAGTCAGAGTACCATATTTCAACAGAATTCGTGGTTGACTATTTTGCATCTAAAGATACGGCACATCTGAATTCTGAAAATGTTGTAAAGCTAATAATGGGTGCTTATAAAGAGTATTACATAGATAAGTATACTGATAACTTCAGCCTTGATAACGGAGAAAATCCGCCGAAGTTTGAGGAAATGGAATATATGGATATTGTGGCATACTTTGACAAAGAGTCAACCTCAATACTTAACTATCTTTACGGTATGACGGAAAAAGGATCAAGCTTTGTGTCATCAAGCAACACAACTTTTTCTTCAATTGCCGGAAAGGTTTATCAGTTTAAGGAAACGCAAATTCAGCAAAACCTTCGTTCTCTGATACTTCAGAACGGTGTTTCAAGAAATAAGGATGAATACACAGACCGTCTTTTATACCGAAATACCAATACTGATTTTGACAGAATGAAGAATGCTGTTTCCTTTGACCTTTGCAATCAGGCAATCGACAAATACTCTGAAGAAATGACAAGGGTTGTGCTTGTTCCTACTTGGGATGAAGCAGGAAAGTATTATATGGGAAGAACAAAGGTTGGTATAGACGAGCTTTCCGTTAAAGCAACAGCCTTTAGTGATGCAGTTGCGGAAAACGAAAAAGAAATAATGGACAATAACCTTATAATAGGTAAAATGCAGGAAAGCACAGCAGATGAAAATTCATCAGTTGAAGAACTTATCACTTACATAGATCAAACCATAAAGAAATTTGCCACAGAGGCGATAACAGCGGGCAGAGAGTTTATAAGTTACCGTATGAATCAGTGTATAGCTGTTAATATTTCGGGGTCTTCACTTTTTGATGAAATTAAAAAGATTATGATTTTTGCCGCATTTTCGTATGTATCGGTTATGATTTATGCAATTTCAAAAAAGTTTCCCGGTAAAGAATAAAAAGCAGGAGGTTAAGTTATGAAAAGTTTTCAGATATTCAGATATATCAAAAAAATTCTGCCGCTTATTATTGCCTTCTGCGTTCTTGCAACGGGGCTTGTGTATTTTAAGCTTTCGTCTTCAAATACTTTTGTTGCATCAGAGGTAATTCACTATAACGATGAGCAGGCAGAAAAAGGGCTTACACCAACGGGAGATAAGCTTGATGTAAATGAAATAAAATCATCGGCAGTTATGTCAAAAGTGGTTGACAGAATGGGACTTACGGGCGTCTACTCTGTTGACAGCCTTATTTCAAGATTTTCAATAACGCCTATTCCCGATGCAGATAAGCTTGCGCAAAAGGAAGCAAAGCTTGAAGAAGGGGAAGAGTATGTGTATGAACCAAGCACATTTCTTGTTTCCTTTGCGGCAACAAATGGGGAAGGTGCTGAATTTGCAAGAACAGTTTTAGATGAAACTCTTGACGTTTACTTTGAACAGTACAGCCGCAAATATGTAAATGTTGCGCCTGCAAATAACACGGTGGAAAATCTTTATAATGAAAATTATGACTATATTGAAATGATTGAACTTATCGATACAAGTATCGACGAAACATTGTTAACCCTTTATCAGCGTATGGATAAAACTCCATATTACCGCTCAACTCTTACGGGTGCATCTTTTGAGGATCTTGCCGATGAATTTAATTATATACGAAGCGTAAAGGTGTCGGATATTTTTTCAAAAATATATAAATACCAGATTACAAAAAATAAAGGTGTTTTAATTTCTGACTATACTACAAGAATTGACAATAATGATATCGCAAATACAAAAGAAGCAAGTATAGTTGAAGATGTTCAGGTTCTTATTGACGCTTATGTTAAGAAAATGAGAGAATCGGGCAATACGAATATTACATATGAATATATTCTTGACAACCTTCACGAGAGAAATCTAAGTGAAAATTATATAGGTGATCAGACTGTAACATACGACGAACTGATTTACAGCTGGCGCGACCATAACGAACTTAAAGAACATGCTCTTATAGATTCGGCATACTGCCGCTATGTTATAGATACATTTACACAGTGCAGCGGTAAATGCGGAGAAAAGTGCAAAGAAACAAACGAAACCTGTGCGGCTATTTATAATAGCGAGTACAATGTAATAAAAGCGGAAATTGAAGAAGAAATAAAAAGCCTTGCTGATGAGCTTACATCGCTTTACAATGTAACAACAAAAACAAACGATGAATATAATCAGTATCTTGGCGCAAGTTATATTTCGGTTTTGTCATCGGCATCTGTAAAGGAAAGTATAAATGTAAAGCTTTATAGTCTTATTGCAGGTTTATTCCTTGTGGTAGTTTGCTGTGGTGTTGCAATAATCCTTGGCAGAATGGGTGATGTAATAAATTATATTTTCTACACTGACCATCTTACAGGTCTTAATAACCGTTCGTGGTTTGACAAGTATTTAAAATCTATGGACAAGAAACTTTTAGATGATGGTACAGTTTATATTGCCTGTGACATTACAAATCTTATAAGCATAAATAACGAATATTCCCGTCAGACAGGTGATGACATAATAAAAATGTTTACTTCGTATCTAAAGGAAGCATTCGGAAAGATAAAGGCGGAGTATGTATGTAACGGCAACGGCAGTTTTATAGTTCTTGCTGAGGATATAGACTATATAACTGCAGAAGATGTTATGCGCCTTTTCGATTTGCGACTTAAAGAAAGGGAAGAACACAAAGAGATTAATATAGCGTATAAGGTTGGTATTGCAGAAACGTTCAAGGAGAATAAGACTGCAAGAAAGCTTCTTAGTGAAGCGATGAAAAACAAGAAAGAAGTTACAGAATAAAAAGGAGGGCATATGGTGGAAAATCAGTTAACGAATAAAATAAAAACTGCATATTTCGTTTTAATTGCAACGATGATGTATTATTTTATCACTGAGATTATAAATCTTGGCATATTCGTTACCTTCCGCCACGCTTTTGCCCTTGTACTGGCAGCATCGGGACTTATCGTATTCCTTTTTAAACCAAATATTGCAAGAGGTATTGAATCAGTAAAATGTGCGTTTTTTTACAGTATGCCTCTTCTCGTAACCATTATGGCATCACTATTTATATGGTTTACCAATACAGTAGACACCGCTGTTATATCAAGAGGCCTTTCGGGCGCATTTATATACAGTAATATGCTGTCATTTGCGCTTGCTTCTGCGGCTTTTTTATACATTTTCGGCGAAAAAGGAATATGGTATAATCTTATCGCAATTCTTGCGGCAAATATCCTTATGATAGGAACAATTATAATAGAAAACGGTATAGGAAATTATTTCCGTGAGCTTATAGAGCTTATAACTACATTTGCTGCTAAAACAGGTGATATAATTGTTCAGGCTGAAATTCACGAACTTGCCTTTTGTCTTGGTGCGTATCTTATTTATATGTTTATGAAGCCAAGAAAAGATATAGTTTTTATCATACTTGTTAGCTTAACGCTTTTTTGCTTTTTGTCGGCTTTTAAAAGAATTGGTATTATTGCGATAGTAATTGCCCTTGCTTTGGGTTGGCTTTTAAAACTTTTATCAAAGCTTAACGAAAAACTTGCTTTCAGGACAACTGTTTTTTTAGGACTTTTGCTTGTTGCCGCGTTGATATGCTATGTAGCGCTTATAAAGATGGGCGCTTTTGAGCTTCTTGAAAAGGCAGGAATTGATACAAGCGGCAGAGTGGAAATATATAATGAGGTTGATAAGTATTATGAGTTTTCGCCATCATTTTTAGGTAACGGTATAGGCTTTTTAACATATAGCCTTAGCACAAGTGGCGCTCTTGAGGTTTCATCTGTTCATAACGATTTTCTTCAGTATTTTATCGACCTTGGCTTCTGGGGATACATATTATGGCTTTTGTCTATGACGGTTTTTCGCATATGTTATTTCGGTGCAAAAGGAAAAACTGACAATGCAATAACAGTATTTGTGCTTACGGTGTACCTTATAATAGTGTCAACAACGGATAATACCATGAACTATCCTCTGTTAACAGCAGTTTTGGCAATTTTAATGGCGGGTTGCGGTTTTGATGAAAGAGTGAGACAAAAGGAACAAAAAATGTTTGGTTACATTTCGAACGAAAACAGAAAAAAGGAAGGGGAGTTTCTGATTTGAAAATTTTAATGGTTAATAAGTTTCTCTATTCCCGCGGTGGAGCAGAAAACTATATGCTAAAACTCGGAGACTATCTTAAGTCCCTGGGTCACGAAGTTGAGTATTTTGGTATGTATGATGAAAAAAACACAGTAGGTAACGATGAAAACCTTTATACTTCAAATATGGATTTTCATACAAGCTCCATATCGAGATTTCTCTATCCTTTTAAAATTATTTACTCATTTGAAGCAAAAAGAAAAATAGCGGCAGTGCTTGAAAGCTTTAAGCCTGATATAGTTCATATGAACAACATAAACTTTCAGCTTACGCCGTCAATTATCGGTGAGATAAAGAAAAGAAACATCCCTCTTGTGCAGACTGTTCATGATTATCAGATGATTTGTCCGAATCATCTTTTATATGATTTCGAACATGAAAATATATGCGAAAAATGCATCAGAGGAAGTAAATTCAATTGTGCGAAAAATAAGTGTATTCATTCATCAAAAGTAAAAAGCATTATAGGTAGTATTGAAGCAATATTGTATTCTGTTTTAAAGACATATAAAAAGGTTGACAAATATATATGCCCCAGCTACTTTCTTGAAGAAAAGCTTCTTGAAGCAGGTAGTACGTTCAAAGGCAGAACGTGTACATTACATAATTTTATAGAAAAATCAACTGTTTCAAAAAGTGAAGAAAAGGAAGACTATCTTGCTTTTGCGGGAAGGCTTTCAAAGGAAAAAGGTATTGAAATTTTATCGGAAGCGGCAAAGAGTTTGCCGGAATTTAAATTTGTTGTGGCGGGAACGGGACCTGATGAGGATATTTTAAAGGGCATTGAAAATGTGCATATGACAGGATTTCTTTCGGGCGAAAAGCTTGAACAAGTAATAGCAGATGCCCAGGCGCTTTTGGTTCCTTCTATTTGGTATGAAAACTGCCCTCTTTCAATACTTGAGGCTCACAGTATGGGAACGCCTGTTATAACAATGTCTAGAGGCGGTATGGCAGAGCTTGTTAAGGATAATATAAACGGAATTTTGTTTTCAGAGCCAACTGCAGAGAGCCTTGCAGATGCAATAAGAAAAACAAAGGAAGAAAGCTTCAAAAACATAAAAGAAAACTGCATAAAAAACAAAGAAGATATAATTACGGTTGAAAACTACGGAAAAGACGTATTAAAAATATATGATGAAGTAATTAAAAAGGGGGAGAAAAATGCCTGAAGTAAGCATTATTGTTCCCGTTTATAAAGCGCAAAAATATCTTGAAAGATGTGTAAATTCTCTTGTAAATCAGACGCTTCGGGATATAGAAATAATTTTAGTCGACGATGCTTCTCCCGACGAAAGCGGTGCTCTTTGCGATAAGTTTGCAGCTGAGGATAGCCGCATAAAAGTAATCCATAAAGAAAATGAAGGCCCCGGAATGGCAAGAAACAGCGGAATGAAAATAGCTGAAGGGGAATATATGGGCTTTGTTGATTCTGATGACTATGTGGATTTAACTATGTATGAAAATCTTGTAGAAGCGGCTAAAAAGTACGATGCAGACCTTGTGTTGTCAGGTATTAAATTTGTTGGCGGAAATACTTTTGAGGGTGAAGGCGAAACTGTTAAAGAGTATTTTGCGGAAGACACTTTGTTTTCCACGAAAGAAGAAATTGATAATCTGATTTTAGGTATTTCAGGCGCATTACCATACGAAAGTGATGACAGCAGATATGGTATGAGTGTTTGTAAAACTCTTTTTAAAAGAGAAGTAGCGGAAAAAAACGGACTTAAGTTTATGGCTGAGCGTGAGATTTTGTCAGAAGACACTCTTTTTATGATTGACTTTGCATCTGAAATATCAAAAGCTGTTGGTGTGAAGGAAGCATATTACTATTATTGCCGTAACGGAGAATCTATTTCAAAATCGTATAATGCAACGCGTTTTGAAAGAAGTATGGTTTTTGTAAAAGAACTTGAAAAAAGACTTTTAACCCGTGTGCCGAAAGATGTTTACGGCATATATTTAAATCGTCTTACTCAAGCGTTTGGAAGAGTTTTAGGCTCGCAGGAAGTGCTTTATGCAAAGGATAAAAATTTATCTTATAAAGAACTTAAAAAGAGGCTTTCTATGATATGTGAACGAGAAGAAATAAAGGAAGCACTCAAATCTTATCCAATACATAAATTGCCTAAAAAGCAAGCGCTTTTTGCTTTCCTGATGAAGCATAAACTGTATTTTCTGCAAAAAACTGCTGTATTACTCAGGGATAAATAGTTTCCTTAGGTTAAAGGAGGATTTTAAGTGTTATTTTCAGTAATTGTTCCGGTTTATAATGTTGAAAAATATTTAAAGCGCTGTATTGACAGTATTCTTACTCAGGATTTTACTGATTTTGAGCTGATAATTGTTGATGACGGTTCTCCCGATAACTGCCCCAAAATATGCGATGAATATAAACAAAAAGATGCAAGGGTAAGGGTGGTTCATAAAGAAAACGGCGGTCTTGTAAGTGCAAGAAAAAGC
>CALAUK010000219.1 GCA_937892135.1 uncultured Clostridia bacterium
TACGAATATTAAAACAAAAAAGACTTCGCATTGCGAAGTCTTTTTTATTTGACTTATTAAATCTGTTTTGCGTTAGCAAGAAGATACTTCTCAGCTTCACCGCACCATAGACCGTTATTGTTTTTAACAATCTTAGCAAGCTCTGCAAACAAAGAATCGTTCTTTCCTTTTTCCTCAAGCTCATCAAGTGCTGTTAAAGGCAAGCTTATGTGATTATAGATAAGCTTCTTACCGCCGGGGATTTTAGGAAGATTTAAAGTTGTTTCAACAACTGCATCAAGACCGCCGATATGAGTTACCATTGTTGCGGGGTCAATAATGCCCTGGTTAATCATTTCAATAGCTTCCTGCATATCAGTTGTGTTACCGGCATTTGTTCCAACAACGTGTGTTCCGTTATAGTGAACATTAAAGAAGTTAAACTCTGCTTTAAAGTTTGCATCTGTAGGACCTGCGAAGAAGTTTAAGCATCCGTTGTATGCAAGTATTGCATCAGACTGCTCAACAACTGCTCTTACGGGAGCAAAGCAGATTACATCGTCATAACCTGTGCCACCTGTTAAGTCGCGTAGTACTTTTACGGGATCATCAACAGCCGCTGTGTTAACATAGTGAAGCTCGATACCAAGCTCCTTTGCATGCTCAACAGTGAAGATACTAGCCGCACGAGCAAGGCGCTCTTCATTAATATCTGTTATAACCAACAAAGAAGGCTTTTTCTCTCCATGAAGTGCAAGGTCGATTGCACCAAGACCCATCGGGCCAACAGAAGCCAAAAGTGCCATCTTGCCACCCTCGATGATACCCATCTTATGATTGTAGTTACCTGCTTCTGTGTGATACATTGCCTTAAATGTACCAACGATACAGCTCATAGGCTCAGCAAGTGAACCGTAAAAATATGTATCAGAATTGTACTTTAACAAGCAATCTGACAAAAGTGTTTCAACGGGAATGTTAGCATACTGAGCATCGCCGCCGCAGTTCTGATAAGAATATCCGGGAGCCTTTAAAGAACCCTTATAGTAGTGAGCGGGCTGAATTGAGAATTTGTCGCCGGGCTTATACTTATGTGTCCAGTTTGCGCCAACCTCAACGATTTCGCCGCAGAACTCGTGACCAACGATAATGGGATTATCCTTAACATCATCGGGAACACGCTTGTGGTCTTCTCCCTCTACTGCTGCTTTATATGTACTCATACATAAAGAATCGGATATTATTTTTACCCTAACATCATCAGGACCAACATCAGGCAAGTTTATTTCTTCAAGACGAAGATCCATTTTTCCGTGTAATCTTACTGCTTTAGTTTTCAATTATAATACACCCTTTCATTTAAAATTTATTTCTGTTCGCGCTTTACAAGGTCCCATGCAACATCAACAAGATGCTTAAACTCGGGAAGCTCAAGCTGCTTACAAATCATACTCTGACGGGATGAGTTAACATCTTCGCCCGAGATTTCTGTCATAGAATTTTCACGGCACAATTTCTGAAGTCTTGCTATCTGCTCTGCCGAGTTACGAGAAGGCATATATGTTATGCCTCTCACGCCTTTGTTTACAAGCATCTTAAACAAGTCGTCTAAAATATCATCTTCAAATTTTGCCGCCTTTTTATCGCCTGTTACAGAGTTTTTAACATCTCCAAGATAAGGATAGCACAAAATTGCGCCAACCTCATCAGCAAGCTTTATAGCATCTTCAAAGAACATACACTCATCAGTTGCAGGAATATATATCTTTTCAACCATCTGAGCCTTTAAAACGCCTAAAAGGTCATAAACTCTGTGAGGATTATTTAAATCCGAAATAAAGTTAGCTTCTCTTTCAGATAGCGGAATATTAAGGTTGTCACGGATAAAGCCCACGCATTTGTCCGCCTCGCAGGACGCTAAAATCTTAAGCGCCAAAGCATACAAAAGGTGTCTTTCTGTAACAGAACCGCCCTTGTCAAAAGAAGATAGCGGAATAACCTCTTTTTCAAAATCAAGCTCTATTCCGTAAGGTGCCATAATAGAGTTAATATTTGCTACCATCTTCTTGTTTCTTATATTTCTCTTTTCACGAAGGGGTTTAAAAACCTCCTGAACACGAGCGAATTTATCGGACGGAACGCTGTGAATTGCAATATAAGCGACACCTTTCTGGTCGGGGTTATTAAATCTTAAACCAGCCATTTCGGTGTTAGCCATATTAACACGGCACTCAATACCGCATGTTGTTCCAACTCCTGCAATTTCGCCGGCTTTTCTAAATTCCTCCGCTCCGCCAATACTGTCATGGTCCATAATACCTGCTGTCTGCAAGCCTTCTGCACGAGCCGCATAAACTGCAGCTGTCGGAGAGTATGGCGAAAACGAATAAATAGTGTGAATGTGGTTATTGGCAAGATTCGGGTTTACTGTCGGCTTTTCAGTTTCTTCCTGTAAAAGCTTTTTTAAGTTCTCTAATCTTTCTTCTGCACAATCCACATTTAAAAGCTTAAATTTATCCTGTAAACGTATGTACATAGTTTATCTCCTACTTTAACATAGTCTGTCCGCCTGTTACGGGGATCGCCTGTCCTGTCTCATAGCACTGCTCAACACAGTAAATTACTGCCTTGGAAACATCGTCAGGTGTGCAGCCTCTGTGAATCGGGGACTTTGAAAGATAAAACTCTTTAACATCCTCAACAGTTTTAGCACCGGGAACTTTTCCGGCATTTAAGTACTGAACGAAAAGACCTCTTTCAGGGTCAGACCATAAAGGACCGTCATAGAAGTTTCCGGGACAAATTGAGTTAACCTTGATACCAAACTCAACTAATTCCAATGCAAAGCTCTGTGTAAGACCGATACCGCCGAACTTACTTCCTGCATAAGCGAAGTTGTTCTTTGAACCAACAAGGCCGGACTTTGAGTTAATCTGAATAATATCATACCAGTTCTCAGGAGCTGCCTCGTGCTGAGCCTTCATAATCTCTGAAGCATATTTTGCACAGTAGAAATATCCGTTATAGTTAACCTTTGTTACAAAGTCAAATGTTTCGGGAGTCATCTCCACCAGGCTTCCTGCTTTTGCAACGCCCGCATTTGCAACAAACACGTCTAGTCCACCGAAATGAGAAACTGTGTTAATCACAAGCTCTTCAACAGAAGCGGGGTTTGATACATCAACCTTTAAGCCGATTGCAAACTCGCCTAAAGACTTTGCGGACTCATTTGCAAGCTCTTCGTTAATATCTGCAAGAACAACTGCTGCACCCTCTTTGTAAAGGTAAGATGCAATACCAAAGCCAAAGCCCTGAGCTCCACCTGTTACAACAACAATTTTGCCTGCTAATCTGCCATTTGTGGCAGGTCTTTTGTTAACATTTTGTTTAGCGTATTCTTTTGCTTCACATAAATTCATAACTTCATTCTCCTCACCTTCGCGTAAAATTTATTCTACGCCTATTTAAACATATACATTATATCAAATAATTTAAATATTTGCAAGTACCTTATTAAATTTTATAAATAATAAAAAGGACTTGCATTGGCCACCACCAGACAAGGAAGTATTGGTTTTGAATGGCTATTTTCCGCTTATACTGCACAAAAAAATCCCGAAATACGCAAGTATGTCGGGATTTTTTATGTTTGTCTAAACGAAAAATATCTCAGTTCAAAACTGCTGTGCACCCTAAAATGCTTAATTTTGGATGAAGTTCAAGGCAAAAAAACGGATAAACCTCGCGGTTTTTTCGTTTTTTTAACACAGAAATTCGCCAAAAGTGAGTGTTTTAGGGCAAAACTGCCTTATCTGGTGGTGGCCTTTGGCAAGTCCTTTTTATTATTTATATCTTGCAGCTAACTCCTCATATATCTCTTCCCATGAAAGGCCTCTTTCGCAAAGCATAACTGTAAGATGATATAAAAGGTCTGCTACTTCATAAGAAATTTCTTCTTTGTCAGCATTTTTAGCGCCTATTATAACCTCACTGCACTCCTCGCCGACCTTTTTTAAAATCTTGTCTATGCCCTTTTCCAAAAGGTAGTTAGTGTATGAGCCCTCCTTAGGATTTTCGGCTCTGTCACAAACAACTTTATATAAATCATCTAAAATTCCGCAGTCAGACACATGTGAAAGCGAAACTTCTTTTAATTCTCCACCACCGGTAACCTCTCTGTAAAAACAGCTTTTGTTTCCTGTGTGACAAGCTTCTCCCACCTGCTTTACCTTAAGTAGAATCGTATCCATATCGCAGTCTACATACATATTTTCAAGATACTGAAAATGACCGCTCGTTTCGCCTTTAACCCACACTTCATTACGGCTTCTTGAAAAATATGTGCATTTCTTAGTTTCCAAAGTCATCTTAATAGTTTCAGCGTTCATATATGCAACCATAAGCACACGGTTTGTGTCCTTATCTGTGACAACTGCAGGAATTAAACCCTTATCGTCAAACTTCAAATCTTTAATAAACTCCATTTTAAACCCTCATTTCACTTTTTTTAACACACTTTTTAAATCAACACGGTCTGTATAAAGAGCGCGGCCCACTATTACGCCCGAAACGCCTGTGTCCGAAAGAGAAAAAATATCTTCCTCCGAGCCAATTCCGCCCGATGCAATAATGTCTATGCTAACCGCATCTGCCATAACCTTCATCGCTTCTTTATTAGGACCTGTAAGCATTCCGTCAGTTGCGATGTCGGTATATATAATAGTCTTAACGCCTAAATCAGCCATCTCCTTTGCAAACTCGACAGCGGTTTTTTCGCTTATCTTCTCCCAGCCATGAGTTGCAACAAATCCGTCTTTAGCATCAATTCCTACTGCGATGTGCTCAGAACCGAAAGCTTCTACTGCCTCTTTCACAAGGTCAGGATTTTTAACAGCCGCAGTTCCTATTATAACACGATAAACGCCGGAGTCAAGCCTCATTTTTATATCATCAAGGCATCTTACTCCTCCGCCCGTCTGAACTTTCGCATTTACTGTCTTACAAATCTTTTTTATTGCCTCACCATTTGTCCATTTTCCGTCAAGTGCGCCGTCTAAGTCCACAACGTGAATAAACTGAGCACCCGCACTTTCCCACTTTTTTGCAATCTCACAAGGGTCTTTTCCATAAACAGTAATGTCTGAAAATCTTCCCTGAGTAAGCCTTACGCACTCTCCGTTTTTAATATCTATCGCAGGATATATAATCATTTGTATCTTCCTTTCACTCTGCGCTTTCTTCTAAAACCTTTTTAAGCTTGTTTACAATATCCATAATTCTTTCTCTGTTCATTTTCATGCTCACACGGTTTACAACAAACCTTGCAGAAATGTCGCATATAGTCTCAAGCACCTCAAGGCCATTTTCCTTAAGTGTCTTTCCCGACTCAACAATATCAACTATAACCTCACTAAGTCCCACCAAAGGTGCAAGCTCAACAGAGCCGTGAAGCTTTATAATCTCAACTGTTCTGCCTTTTTCACGGAAGAAATAATTAGATGCGATGTTTGTAAACTTAGACGCCACTCTTAAGTCATTTCCGTGCTCAAGCCTTTCTTTCATCTCGAGAGGTCCGCAAACACACATTCTGCACTTGCCTACGCCTAAATTTATCATTTCGTAAAGGTTTCTTCCCTCCTGAAGAAGAGTGTCCTTGCCGACAATTCCTATATCAGCTGCTCCATATTCAACATAAGTCGGAACATCGGAAGCCTTAACAAGTATAAATTTTATTTTGTTTTCTTCGTCTGTGAATATAAGCTTTCTTGTTTTTGTTCTCATCTCCGAAACATCAAAGCCTATCTGCTCAAATAAATCCATTGAAATCTCTGCAAGTCGTCCCTTTGCAAGGGCAACTGTAAGATATTTTTTATTACTTTCCATATTTCTTAAATCCCTTCGTTCAGCAATTCAAAAACGCTTTTCTCTTTCTCGCTGCCATTTTGATAAACCTTAACGAGACTGTCCGTCTCGACTAAAATAACACAATCCGTTCCTGAAATTTTTGCCTCTTTTTTTGCATCCTGGGCGCTTCCGTAGCAGTTTTTAATTATATATCCCTTTGCACGAAGCATATCAGCCACCTTAACTGCATCGGAGTAGTTATTTTTAATGCACAAAAGTGCGGAAACCTCCGGCGCTTTAAGAGCTTTTTTCTGCCTCTGCATAGCAACAAGCACGCGGTTAACATTTATCGCCATTCCGACTGCGCTTATATCTTTTCCGAAGCCGCTTATTAAAGAATCGTATCTTCCGCCGCCGCAGATTGCAAAGCCGACATCATAAGTAACTCCCTTAAAAATAACGCCTGTGTAGTAATCTATGCTCTGAAGCATTCCGAGGTCTATTGAAACATACTTTGAAAGCCCGCTCGCTTTTATTATTTCATAGACATCTTTTAGGTTTTCTATTGCTTTTTTTGACCTGTCATTAAGATTTTTTGTGTATGCTCTTTCCAAAACATCTGCCTCGCCAAATAGCTCGGGCATCATACATAAAAGGTTTTTTATTTCATCATCGCCTTCATACTTTGAGGCAATATCTTCTATTGAAAGAGAATCCTTTCTGTCTATAAGCTCTCTTATCTTCTCAGTGTCCTCTTCAGATAAGCCTATCTGGCGTGCCAATCCTTTAAAAAATTCAACCTGACCTATGTCTATCTGAAATTCGTCAAGTCCTGCATTTAAAAGAGCCTTTATAGTAACAATCACAGCTTCGGCATCAGCATATGCACCATCTGCGCCGATAAGCTCAATTCCCGCCTGAGTAAACTCAGACGCCATTCCCTGCTCGCCTCTGTTATAACGAAACGCCTCCGAAACATACATAAGTCTTGCAGGAAAATTATCATCTTCCCATTTAGTGCCAATGACTCTCGCGATTGAGGTTGTTATGTCGCCTCGAAGCGCAAGTATTCTTCCCTCGCTGTCGAAGAACCTGAAAAGCTTTTCCTGACGGATATCTCCCGATGCATCAGTATAGATATTATTATATTCTATGGCAGGAGTCTGAATCTCCTGATATGCATAAGAAGAAAAAGCGCTTCTCATTTTTTCTTCAATATCACGCTTTGCCGAGCACTCATAAGGCATATAGTCAGAAACTCCCTGAGGAGTGTGCATTTTTAAGTTTAACATTGTATCACATCCGATTTATTAGTTTATCGTATTAAAGTGCTAAAGTTATTATAATACACTCTAAGCACGCTGTCAAGAGTTTTTTTAAAAATTTTTAAACAAAAAAACAGGCAAAACGCCTGTTTTTTTATGTTATTTTAAATTAAGCTGACCTAAACTTGCAGCCTGAAGATAAGAATTTATAAAGCCGTCTAAGTCTCCGTCCATAACGGCACCTATGTTTCCTACTTCAAAATTTGTTCTGTGGTCTTTAACCATATTATACGGGTGGAAAACATAAGAACGAATCTGGCTTCCCCAGCCAATTTCCTTCTGTACGCCCTTAATGTCTTCAATTTTGTCCTTTTGCTGCTGCTCTGCAATTTCAACAAGCTTCGCCTTAAGCATTTTCATAGCTGTGTCACGGTTTTTATGCTGAGAACGCTCATTCTGACAAGCTACAACAACGCCTGTCGGTATATGAGTAATTCTTATTGCAGATTCAGTTTTGTTAACGTGCTGACCGCCCGCTCCGCTTGAACGGTATGTATCAACCTTTAAGTCCTCAGGATTAATCTTAATGTCAATTTCGTCATCAATTTCAGGCATTACTTCAACAGATGCAAAGGAAGTATGTCTTCTTCCCGAAGAATCGAAAGGAGAAATTCTTACCAATCGGTGAACTCCCTTTTCAGCCTTGCAATAACCATAAGCGTTAAGACCTGTAATCTGAATTGTTGCGCTTTTTACTCCTGCCTCATCGCCATCTAAAATATCTAAAATCTCACAGCCAAAGCCGCGCTTTGCTGCCCACATCTGATACATTCGCATAAGCATCTGAGTCCAGTCCTGAGCCTCAGTTCCGCCCGCACCTGCATGGAAAGTAAAAATGGCATTACACTTATCATACTTTCCTGAAAGAAGTGTTTCTAAAGTCATTTCCTCCAATGTGCTTAAAACATCATCATAGCTTTGCTTGATTTCATCAAACAAAGTGTCGTCTTCTGCCTCAATGGCAAGCGCAACTAAAACCTTGCTGTCTTCCCATGCAGACACCAGGCTTTCGTATCTTTCAATTTTGTTTTTATACTGCTTTATCTGCTGAAGTACTTTCTGAGAATTTTCCAAATCGGAATAGAAATCAGGGTTTACTGTTAAATCTTCAAGCTCTTTTGCCTTGCTCTGTGCGCCGGCAATGTCAAAGTGAATCCCTCAGTTCTATTATTTTATCCTCCAAAGACTCCAGATTTAGTCTGTACTCTTCGTATTCAAGCATAATTTCACATCCTTTATATTAGTTTTAAAACAGCGAAAGCTGTTTATCAGGTAAGTCCTCTTCTTTTAAGAAGTTTCCCATAGCGGGAATATTTTTTGTTTTATAATAGTCTAAATCCTGTATACCACTCTGGTCTGCATAGGAAACGCTCTTTACCAAGCTTCCTTTTTTAGAAATCATAACCTGAACGCCCTGCGTTGTCTTCGTGGTTTTTAATGGTATCTTAGATGAGTTAAACCACAGCGCTTTTCCCATATTTGAGTATACAACAAAATCCTTTTCTGCTTCGCCTAAGAACACTATTGATACAAGTGGCGATTTATCTGAGTATGCATTTGTAAGTTTCTTTCTGTTGGTCTTTGTTTCATAAGCATTTAAAGGAACCTTGCTCATTTTGCCGTTTTCATACACAAACATAAGATTTCCCTTGTAATCGCCTGCAGGGAAAGCGAACAAAATCTGCTCGCCCGCTTCCATAGCCAAAAGGTTTGGCAAATACTCACCTATAAGGCTTACCTTGCTGTCAGGAATATCGCAAAGGCGCATTTTATACACATTTGTCTTGTTTGAGAAAAACAGCATTTCAGACTTGTTTGTGCTCTCTATTGCCTGAAGTATTATATCTCCCTCTTTTAGCTTATGCTCATTTGTAGACGAACGAAGAGAAATTGCAGGAATTTTCTTAAAGTAGTTTTCTTTTGTAAAGAACACTGTTAAAGCATAATCTTCAATAAAGTTTTCCTCATTATAGAAAACAACCTCGTCTTCCTGAACCAAATCTGTAACTCTGTCTTTTCCGTATTTACGGCTAAGCTCAGTTAGCTGTTTTGAAATAAGCTTTTTAACTCTCTTTTCGCTTTCGTAAGTCTTCTTGAGATCCGCGATTTCGTTTATTAAATCCTCTATCTCGGCCGTACGCTTTAAAATATATTCACGGTTTAAATTACGAAGCTTGATATCTGCAATATATTCTGCCTGAATCTTGTCAATTTCAAAGCCTTTCATTAAGTTTGGCACAACCATAGCCTCAAGTTCTGTGTGGCGTATGATTGAAATTGCCTTGTCGATATCCAAAAGGATTTTCTTAAGACCCTCAAGCAAATGAAGCTTTGCGCTCTTTTTCTCAATATCGTATTTAAGCATACGCTTAACGCAGCCGACTCTGAATTTTATCCATTCGTCTAAAATTCCGTAAACGCCTAAAACCTTGGGCTGCTGGTCTATTAACACATTAAAGTTGCAGCCAAAAGAGTCCTGAAGAGATGTAACCTTATAAAGTCTTGTCATAAGCATATCAGGGTCAACACCGCGCTTTAAATCTATCGCAATTTTTAAACCTTCCTTGTCGGTTTCATCTCTGATATCTGAAATTTCACGTATCTTTCCTGCCTTAATAAGCTCAACAACCTTATCAACAATTGCCTCGGATGTAGTTGTGTAAGGAATCTCTGTAATCTCTATGCAGTTACTCTTCTTATCATAATTATATTTGGCGCGGAGCTTAAAGCTTCCTCTTCCCGTTCTTAAAATTTTATCCATCTCTTCGGGAGAATAAATCAAGGTAGCTCCAGTTGAAAAATCGGGTCCCTTTATATATTCTGCCAGATCGCAGTCGGGATTTTCAATATAAGCGATAGTAGCCTCGCAAACCTCTTTTAAATTAAAGCTTGCAATATTTGATGCCATACCAACCGCGATACCCTGATTAGGATTTATTAAGATATTGGGAAATGCCGTAGGCAAAAGCACAGGCTCTTTCATTGTTGCATCAAAGTTATCAACAAAGTCCACTGTGTCTTTATCAATATCCCCGAATATATCATTACATATAGGGTCTAGTTTAACTTCTGTGTAACGCGAAGCCGCAAAAGCCATATCTCTTGAATACTGCTTACCGAAGTTACCCTTTGAGTCAACAAGAGGGTGCAAAAGCGCCTGATTACCCCTTGTTAAGCGGACCATAGTCTCATAAATCGCCATATCGCCGTGGGGATTTAATTTCATTGTCTGACCCACAACGTTTGATGATTTTGTTCTCGCTCCCGTAAGAAGACCCATCTTATACATAGTGTATAAAAGCTTTCTGTGAGACGGCTTAAATCCGTCTATTTCAGGAATGGCACGGGAGATGATAACGCTCATAGCGTATGGCATATAATTTTCTGTTAAAGTTTCGCAAATAGGCTGATTTATAAATCTGTTTTCCACGATATTTATGCCTTCCTTTCCCGTTTTTTAGCTTAAATCAAGCATTTCTGTATACTTTGCGCCTTCCATAGCAATATAGTCTTTTCTTCCGGAAAGATTGTCTCCTAACAAAAGCTCAAACACTTTTTCCGTCTTCTCAGCATCTTCGGGCTCAACCTTTATAAGTCTTCTTGTTTCGGGGTTCATAGTTGTAAGCCACATCATTTCAGGCTCATTTTCACCAAGACCCTTTGAACGCTGAATTTTATAATTATCATCTTTAAACTTTGAAATTATCTCTGCCTTTTCTGCCTCGGTGTATGCAAAATATGTGTCTTTTTTATAAGTTATTTCAAACAACGGAGACTCTGCAATATAAACCTTGCCCATCTCAATAAGACTTGGAACGAGGCGGTAAATCATTGTTAAAATAAGCGTTCTTATCTGAAAACCGTCAACATCGGCATCAGTACAGATAATAACTTTATTCCATCTTAAATTGTTTATGTCAAAACCGTTAAACTCTTTGTTATGCTTTGTTTTAATTTCAACGCCGCAGCCCAAAACTTTTAAAAGGTCGACTATAATATCGCTTTTAAAAATCTTGTCGTAGTCAGCCTTTAAACAGTTTAAAATTTTTCCTCTTACGGGAATAATCGCCTGAAACTCACTGTCACGACCCTGTTTACAAGCACCAAGAGCAGAGTCACCTTCCACTATATAAACCTCGCGGCGCTCAATATCTTTTGTTCTGCAGTCAACAAACTTTTGAACTCTGCTTGTAACGTCCATCGAGCCTGTAAGGTTTTTCTTAATTGTTATTCTTGCCTTTTCTGCAGACTCACGGCTTCTTTTGTTAATTAAAACCTGATTTGCAATTTTTTCTGCATCAGCCTTGTTTTCAATAAAATAAATGTCTAACTGCTGACGAAGAAACTCTGTCATAGCTTCTTTTATAAACTTATTTGTGATAGCCTTTTTAGTCTGGTTTGCATAGCTTGTTATTGTTGAAAATGAATTTGAGATATACATTAAAGAATCGGAAATATCAACAAAAGTAACTTTCTTTTCGTTTTTCTGATATTTTCCGTTCTGCTTTAAATACTGGTCAACAGCAGAAACAAACGCACTCTTTACAGCCTCATCGGGAGAGCCGCCATGCTCAAGAAAGCTTGAGTTATGATAATACTCTAAAACAGGTGTTTCATTTGAAAAACAAAACGCCATTTCCATCTTAAGCTTGTATTCTTTTTTGTCCTCTCTGTCTTTTCCTTTTCTTTCAGCGCTTATGCGGTGAATATCAGTAAAATTCTTGCCGCCCGAAATCTCTTTAATATAATCGCTTATACCGTCAGGATATGAAAATTCAAACATTTCCATTCCCTCATCAGTTTCATTATAAAAAGTGAAAACGACATTAGAATTAACAATAGCCTGCTTTTTAATTACCTCAATAAAGTCCTCTTTGGGAATTGCAATATCAGTAAAAACATCTAAATCGGGCTTCCATTTTATTTTTGTGCCTGTCTGCTTAAAGCGAGTAGGCTCTTTAACCATTTCGCCGACAATCTCACCTTTTTCAAAGTGAAGATAATATTTAAAGCCATCACGGGTGATAGTCGCATCCATATATTCGGAAGCATACTGAGTTGCACAAAGTCCAAGTCCGTTTAAGCCAAGGCTGTACTCATAGTCGCCATCGGAATCGTTTTTATACTTACCTCCTGCATACATTTCGCAGAAAACAAGCTCCCAGTTATACTTTTCTTCCTTTGTGTTATAGTCAACGGGGATACCTCTTCCGTGGTCTGTTATTTCTATCGAGTTGTCACGAAAACGTGTTATTTCAATGGAATTTCCAAAGCCTTCTCTCGCTTCGTCTATCGAGTTTGAAAGAATTTCAAAAAATGAATGAAAACAGCCGTCAAGCCCGTCAGAGCCAAAAATAACGGCAGGGCGCTTGCGGACTCTGTCCGCGCCTTTAAGCGAGCTTATGCTCTCGTCATTATATTCTTTCTTTGTCGCCAAGGCCCATCTCTCCTTCCGTGCACATATAAGTTAATGTGCTTTGTATCTTTAAATCCACTATATATGGTATATCAATACCGCCAAATTGTCAAGTTTTTTCTTTATTTCTTATATGTCAGGTATTTTTCGTCAATCGTTTTGTTAATAAGATTTTCTATGTAATCGTAAGTTAAATGAACACTATGAGAATCAGCTAGCTCTTTTGTGTACTCATCAAACGGAATAATTCTTATATTATGAAAGCTTGAGGTAGCCGTCTGCTCATACTGATTTACAACAGGCATAACGCTTACATTTTCTACCCTTTTTTCTTCTCCGTCAATCACAAATTCAAAGTTTGCCGTAAGACCCACAAGATTTACAGGCGAAGTCTGCGCCGAAATAAAGTTTCCCAAAGAATAAATAACAAGCGTGTTATCTATAAACTCAACAGGCTGAATCGCATGAGGATGCGCACCTATTATAACATCGCAGCCCGCCGAAGAAAGCATTTTAGCAGCCTCCGTCTGCTTTTCGTCAGGCACAGTTTGTCCCTCATTTCCCCAATGAACTAAGCATACAACAAAATCCGCCATTTCTTTTGCCTTTTTAATGGTTTTAACCATTTCCTCTTCGTCGGCAAGAGGAACATAAAACTCGCTATTTTCACTTAAAGATAAGCCATTTGTGTGATATGTGTAGTTTGTAAACGCGATTTTAATTCCGTTCTTTTCTACTATTTTAATGTTTTCCTCGCCTTTTTTGTATATACCTGTCATAGTTACTTCGGGATATTTTTTATAAAACTCATAAGTGTTTTTTACTCCCTTTTCGCCCTTGTCAAACACATGGTTTGTCGCATGCGAAAAAACATCAAAACCAAGCTCAATCATATCCCTGCCCACCTCTTTAGGCGAGTTAAACATAGGATAAGAAGATAACCCAAGCTCTGTTCCACCAAGTATTGTTTCCTGATTTATATAGCTTATATCCGCATTTTTTATATCATCTGAAACCGCCTTATACATAGGCTTAAAATCAAAATCCTCTCCCGGAGCATTGTTGTCTGCCTGCCAATAAATGCAGTTATGTATAAGATTGTCGCCTGCGCAGTAAAACGAAACTCTTTTTTCTGTTTCCTCGGGCAAAGATACCTTCTTTGTTTCATCATCCTTTTCGCAAGCGCCAAAAGACAAAGAAAGCATAATCACCATTAAAAACGCGAAAACCTTTTTCATATATACCACCCTTTCTCATTAGCATACAAATTGTACTTATACATGATATATTATACCACATATCGTAGTAGAATGCAAGTAAAAACCTTGTCTCTCCCCGATTTTAAGCCTTTTTTAAATAAAAATCAGAATTAGAGTACTTTTTTTATAAAATACCCTTGACAATTACCCTCTCTATGCGGTATAATGTATCATGTTATACCTTGTTCCCATTTTGGCAAGGAAACACTATTATGTATATAGTAGTGGAGGGAGGGAAATTAAATGTCTGAAATCAGAGTAAAAGATAATGAATCTTTAGATAATGCGCTTCGCAGATTTAAGCGCCAGTGTGCTAAGTCCGGTGTCCTAACAGAAATGAGAAAAAGAGAGCACTACGAAAAGCCCAGCGTAAAGCGTAAGAAGAAGTCCGAGGCTGCAAGAAAAAGAAAGTTTAAGTAATTAGCCAGAGGTAACTGTTATGAGTTTAAAAGAAAGATTGGCAGAAGACTTAAAAAATTCTATGAAGAACAAAGACGTTGTTCGAAAGAACACCGTTCAGCTTGTTCGCAGCGGAATTTTGCAATTTGAAAAGGATAACAAGGTTGTCCTTGATGACGAAGGCGTTATCGATGTTATCGCCAAAGAGCTTAAGCAGCGCAGAGATTCGTTGCCCGAATTTGAAAAGAGCGGAAGAGAGGATTTAATCGAAAAGCTTCATCAGGAGATGGAGGTTTTGATGGAGTATCTTCCAAAGCAGCTTACAGAAGACGAGCTTTCTGAAATTATTAAGGAAGCAATCGCCGAAACAGGTGCTTCTTCTATTAAAGATATGGGCAAAGTTATGGGCATTGTGACAGCTAAGACCAAAGGCAGAGCAGATGCGAAGCTTATTGGTGTTTTGGCAAAAAAATTATTAGCATAGTAGTTGTAACAAACAAAAGAGACTGAAAAATTTCAGTCTCTTTTTTCATTTTTTCTTTATATTCTCCCAGTATTGCTTTGCGCCTTGCTCTGCTTTATTATCTCCGTATTCATAATAAACTGATTTTTTTATGTTGTCAGGAAGATACTGCTGGCGAACATAGTGATCAGGGTAGCTATGAGGATACTTATAACCCGTGCCGTGACCTAATTTTTCTGCTCCGCCGTAATGCGCGTCCTGAAGATGCGCCGGAATAG
>CALAUK010000220.1 GCA_937892135.1 uncultured Clostridia bacterium
CGGATACGAAGAGGTTTTTGCATATAAAGCTATTGGCGATTATGATATAGAAACATTAGAGAAAATGAATGTTTTTTTGCCTATGTGGGAACACAGGCAGTGCTTGCTATGATTGTTTTGCGACATTTATGGAGCAAACTTCATTTCGGTTTTTACCGAACTTCATTCCTCTTTCGGACACAAAACGATGTTGCTCTTTGAGCAAACAGTGTTGTGCTCTGCACAAATGATGTATTGCTTCGCAATAACGATATTGCACTTCGTGCAAATGTGTGATATACTCTTTTAAGAGGTGAGGCAGAAATGAAGGAAGACAAACTTGGAAAACTTTCGATGGAATTATCGGTGGAAGTTTTGAATTTAGTTAAAGAATTACGAAATAAAAAAGAAAATATAATTTCAAACCAGATAGGTCGAAGCGCTACGAGTGTCTGTGCCAATATAGCAGAGTCAAAGTATGGTCATAGCAGAGCTGATTTTATTGCAAAGTTAGAAATTGCATTAAAGGAAGCAAGTGAAACGGGAAAGTGGCTTGAAATGTTATATAAAACAGATTATATTGATAAAACTGAATATAAAAGAATAGATAAAATTTGTTCTACTATAAGAATTTTGCTCATCTCCTCAATAAAAACTGCTAAAAACAACTCAAAATAAACCCAACCCCAAAACTGCCCTTGTGGCAGTTTTTTATTGACAAATTTTTTTTCCTGTGCTATACTGTTCCTGCGACACATCTGAATATTTTAGCCATAACAGGTGCATTTTATATTGGAAAAAATGCATCCTCTGTTTTTGCACCTTTATGGCGTGAAAGATGTGTCGCAGCATTTGAGGCTATGCATTTTTCGTGCGTAGCTTCGGCTGCGCACTTTTTTATTTAGTGAATATGAAAGGAGACATTAACGTGGGGAATTTAATTGTGTTGGGTATGATTGCGATAGTTATTTTTTTGCTTTGCTATTATTTTTCAAAAGCAAAATGTCCGTATTGCGGAAGCAGGAATTGTACTTTTCTTAATAGCATTGATGCAGGTAGCGAGATTATATCTATTCAAAAGGAAGAAGTTATTGAGCATTATAATAAGGAACAACTTAATTGGAATCAACCTAAACCTGGAGAAAAACCATCTAGTATATCAAAGAGAAAATATTATGTTCCTGCCACAAGATATTTTTTTGATTCAACATATAGGTGTAATAAATGTAATAGTCAGTTTGTACGAACTGAACATAGAGATGTTGAAAATTAAAAGCATTTAAATTATACGGCTCACCAAAAATCCTCGTATGATAATACGGGGATTTTTCTTTTCCAAAATCTCCAAAGCCTATTGACCACATATTCTCATTATGATAAAATAATGTAGAAGAAGGTGTTATTATGGCGGTTAAAACAAACAGCGTGGATATGATAAACGGCGGTCTCTGGAGAAAAATATTAAAGTTTTCTCTGCTTTTTATGTTGACCGCATTTTTGCAGAAGCTATACAATGCCGCTGATATTATTGTTGTTGGAAGATATGCGGGAAGCGAGGCACTTGCAGGCGTTGGAACGTGTACATCGCTTGTTAATCTTTTTCTTAATTTTATTTTAGGCTTCTCTGCCGGAGTAACGATTGTTTTAGGTCAGTCTATTGGCGCAAGAGACAGAGAGGGAATAGGAAAAACTGTGCATACGGCGTTTGCTATTGCGATTACGGGCGGTTTAATTATCACCTTTATTTGCTTTTTCTTTTCAGATAAGCTTTTAAATCTTATCGATGTTCCAAAAGATGTTTTTCCTCAGGCACAGATTTATTTAAAGATTGTTTCATTAGGCTTTGCCCCGGCTTTGACTTATAACTTCGGTGCGGCAATTTTGCGTGCAAAGGGTGACACGAAGAGGGCTTTGTACATTGTAACAGCATCGGGCATTATAAATGTCGGACTTAATTTATTGTTTGTATGCGTGTTTAAAATGAAAGCGGACGGCGTTGCGCTTGCAACGATTATTTCGCAGATTTTTACTGCGGTGGCTATTTTATATATTCTGACGCACGAGGAAGACGAAACGAGGCTTTATTTACATAAAGTAAGGATATACAAAAAGCCGTTTCTTAAAATTATAAGATTTGGTTTGCCATCGGGAATTCAAAGCTCTGTTTATTCTATGTCAAATATGCTTGTGCAGTCTTCAGTAAACGGTTTCGGTTCTGCCGCTATTGCAGGCTCTTCCGCATCAACAAGTATCACAAGCTTTTATAACGTTATGGTAAACAGCCTTTATCATGGCGCTGTGGTATTTATAAGCCAGAATTTCGGTGCAAAAAAGTTTGACCGCATTAAAAAAACCATCCTTATTTGTATGACATATTGTATGGCAATCTGGGCATTTCAGTCTGTTATAACCTTTTTCTTAGGAGAAAGACTGCTTTCGATTTATGCGCCTGATGATATTGATGTAATAAAGATGGGAATGATAAAACTAAGCCTTATAGGCTACTGCTATGGTTTTATAGGAATTATGGAAATTATGAGCGGAGCTCTTCGAGGTATGGGCGCATCTTTTTTAAATATGATTACCTCGGTAGCGGGTGTTTGCGGTATACGAATACTGTGGATTTTAACGGCATTTAAAGCTATCGGGACATTCCGCTCGCTATTCTGGTGCTATCCTCTTTCCTGGATAGGAACATTTATTTTCCATACTATTATGTTTATAATTTTGTTTAACAAAGAAAAAAAGAAAGCACAATTGGGGTGATATATGATGAAAGAAATTATAGAAAAGCTTTTTACACTTGAAAACTATTACTGGGCATTATGGCTGGGGATTATAGTTTATGCTTTTTTGGCAATAGCAAAAAAATTTAAAATAGACAAGCTGTTAAAAGATGTGTTTATTATAAATCTTTTAATCTTTGTTCCTGCGATCTTTTTGCGTGACGGGTGGTATGTTATAGCCTCTGTGACAAACTTTGTTTTAAGGGTGTTTTCTGTTGGTGCAGACTTTGGCGAGTTTACAAAAAGCATAGAAGGCTTTTTGCCCTATGCTATGCACTTTAAGGTTATGGCAGTTGCCACATTTGCCATCTCGCCTGTAATTGCCGGAGCATTTATTTTAAGCTTTATAAAGGATAAATTTAAAAGCCTTTTGATTTCTTTAAGCTTTAAGAAAAATGTGTATGTTTTTTCGTCTCTTAATGAAAGAGCGATTTGTCTTGCAAAAAGCATAGGCAAAAAAGGAAAAATAATTATACTAGAAGACGATAAGAGTGAGAAAATCGAGCTTAAAGAGGAGTGCAGAACAAATAACTTTATGCTTATTGACTATTCTGTATGGCGTGTTTACAAAAAGGTAAGATGCCATATTATGAATATAACTCCGTTTAAAAAAGAGATTTCTTTGTTTTTTATAGACTCTGACGAGGATCTTGCCTTAAACAAAATGATAGACTTTACTGAAAAGCAGCTTGAAAAAAAGACCGTTATGAAAACCTGGGTTTATCTGTTTTCGGTGTCTTCCGAGGCGGAGTTTATTGTTGATAACTACAAAAACAAGGTAAAAGACAACTCCAAAAAGTTTATAATAAGACTTGTCGATAATGCACAGCTTATTTCCTATCAGGTTTTAGAAGAGTTTCCGCTCTATGCTAAAGATAATAACGACAAAAACTTTATAGTAACAGTTTTAGGAGCGGGAAACATTGGAAGCCATATTGTAAAGGATGTTATATGGTGCGGAGCGCTTCCCGGCGTTACTCTTCAGGTAAATATTGTCGATACGGACATAGACCGTGTTAAAGATGAGTTTTTATATAAATACCCCGAGCTTAGCAAAGAAAATTATGATATAAATTTCTTTTCGGCAAATGCGCTCGGCGGTGAGTTTGACACTCTTTTAAAAGAGAAGTTTATATCTTCTGATTACTTTGTTGTGGCAACAGGAAGCGATAAAATAAATATTTTGGCATCTCATAATATAAGAGCAAAGTGCTTCAGGCATCATAGAAAGCTTCCTGTTATAACTGCAGTTATCCGTGACGACAGCAAGGCGCATGCGGTCAAAAATGTTTTTGATGCGCTTCGTATAAATATTGCGGGAAGCGAAAGCAAGATGTTTTCTATAACCTCGGTTAAGGAGAACAATATCTTTAAAAAGGCGTATC
>CALAUK010000221.1 GCA_937892135.1 uncultured Clostridia bacterium
CCCTTGCAAATAGCCTCCGCAGCTTTCTCCTGAAGCTCTTCGTCCATAAGCTTTTCTCTGTCTCCCTCGTTTGTTATAAACGCATTTTCAACTATGACAGACGGCATATTTGCCTTTCTTATTACATACATTTTGCTTCCGTCAACACGGCCTCTGTTTGCAATTCCCCATGCATCAGGAAGATATTTCATAATATTTGACGCCAAAAGTTTTCCAATTTCTGAGTATTCATTTGAAGTATGATGCATAACGAGCGTTCCCGAAATAGACTCATCTGTAAGCGCATTACAATGTATACTTACAAACAAATCAGCCTTAAGCTCATTTGCAAAATCGGTTCTTTCCGCTAGTTCCCAATAAACATCACTATCTCTTGTGAACACCGCATTTATGCCTTCTTCACGAAGCATTTTAACAACAAGCTTTGAAATAGCGAGGTTTATTTCCTTTTCATAAGCAACTGTTTTTCCGCTTTCGTCTTTTCCGATTGCACCCGGGTCACTTCCGCCGTGACCTGCATCAATAATAACAGTCGGCGCATCATCAGGAACTTCGTCTTTTTCTTCTTTTACGCTTTCATCAAAGATAAGCCTTATCTGCACGCTCTTTGAATCCTCATCAACTATCACCATATACTTAGGCATAGTTTTAACATCAAACACAAATCTTGCGCTTCCCTCAAAATCTCCCGTTCGTATTCTGTCTATCTCTCCCTCAGAAGAATACGAGCTTTTTAGCTTGCTTACGGAAAATCCTTCAAAATCGACTACAAGTCTTGTGGGATTTGAAAGCTCTAAAATATTATACTCTCCAGGCTCAGATGAAAACTTAAGCTCAATCGTATCTCTGCCGTCGCCGTGAGCATATTCAAGCTTTGTAACATATCCTGCCGTCTGCGGCGCAGGAGTCTTATCAGGAGTCTCCTGAGGCTTAGGTGAAACCGAAGGCTTAGGCGTCTTTGTAGGAGTAGGGTTAGGTGAAACCGAAGGCTTAGGCGTCTTTATAGGCGTAGGTTTAGGTGTCGGCTTAACGTAGCCGTCAATCATTATGTAGCCATCTGTTGCAATATAGTCCACACTAAGATTTAAAGTCTCTGAAATAAATCTTATCGGCACCATTGTTTTTCCAACTCCGTTATAACCAATAAGCTTCGGAGCAGAATCTATATTTACTTCAACTCCGTTAACAGTTGCAACCTTTTTGTCGATTTCAAGGCCTATAACCTTTTCATCACTGCATATTAAAATCTTTGCGCCCGAGCCGTTTTCCCCCTCGGACCACAAAACCTCTGTTCCCAATGCCTCGCATATCTCCCTGACAGGCACAAGGCTTCGTCCGTTTTCTATAACAACCGGCGGAATAGGTGTTTCTATCTTTTCGCCGTTGACATATATTCGAAATTTTGTGCCATTATATTTATGCTCTGCGCCATCATAAGTTATAACCCCGTTAAATGTCGGCGCAAGGGCAAAGCTTACTTTAGGCAAACTCAAAATAAGCATAACTATACACAATATTGAACTGACAATTTTTTTCACCTATTCACCTCCGCCCTTTTATTTATTTTTGTTTTATTCTTCCTCAAATCCGAGCTGAACACTGTTATTATTTTGCTCGGGATAAGGAATATTCAAGTGCTCGTACGCAGGCCTTGTTAAAACTCTTCCCCTCGGCGTACGGCTTAAAAATCCAAGCTGAAGAAGATACGGATCATACACATCTTCTATAGTTGTTGCATCTTCTCCTATTGATGCAGCAAGTGTGTCAAGTCCTACGGGACCTCCGCCAAAGTTTTTAATCATTGCACCAAGCATTCTTCTGTCAACAAGGTCAAGGCCTAAATTATCTATGTCCATCATAGAAAGAGCCTTGTCCGCCACTTCTTTTGTGATAACTCCATCCGCCCTTACCTGAGCATAATCTCTTACTCTCTTTAAAAGACGGTTTGCAATTCGGGGCGTTCCTCTTGAACGGCGCGCAATTTCTTCCGCTCCCCCGTCATCAATTCCAATATCCAATATGCCTGCCGAACGCTTTACTATACTTGAAAGCTCGTCCGTTGTATACATTTCAAGCTTGCTTATTACACCGAATCTGTCTCTTAAAGGCGCAGTAAGAAGACCTGCCCTCGTTGTTGCACCAATTAAAGTAAACTTAGGCAAATCAATTCTTAAAGACCTCGCTGACGGGCCTTTTCCGATTATAATATCTAAAGCATAATCCTCCATAGCAGGATACAAAACTTCCTCAACACTTCTGCTTAAGCGATGAATCTCGTCTATAAACAAAATATCGTGTTCTGAAAGATTTGTAAGAATGGCTGCAAGGTCGCCCGCCTTTTCAATAGCAGGTCCGCTTGTGATTCTTATGCTTACTCCCATTTCGTTTGCAATAATGGATGCAAGCGTGGTTTTTCCAAGCCCCGGAGGGCCATAAAGCAAAACATGGTCTAGCGCCTCATTTCTTGAACGAGCCGCCTCTATGTATATTTCAAGGCTTGACTTTGCCTTTTTCTGCCCAACATAATCTTCAAGCCTTCTTGGTCTTAAGCCAGCTTCAATGTCAGAATCCTCTGAAACAAATCCGCTCGACATAAGACGCTCTTCCATACTTTCATCAAAATTCAAGCCCATTCACCTACCTCATAAGTTTTTTTAAAGCCTCTTTAACTATAAGCTCAATATCCATATTCATATCAATTCCGGAAAGCGCACTCTTTGCCTCAGCCGTGCTGTATCCCAGGGTTGTAAGCGCTTCAAGAGCCTCATTGGTTCTTCCAAATCCGCCCGTAAGACCGGAAACGATAATTTCATTAACCTCATCTGTTGTAATTTCCTCGTTTGAAAGCTTGTCCTTTAATTCAAGCACAATTCGGCTTGCCGCCTTTGGTCCAACGCCATTAGCTTTTCTTATAAGGTTCGTATCCCCTGTAACAATAGCTAATGCAATCTTGTCCACAGGCGCAACAGATAAAATAGACAAAGCCGCCTTTGGTCCGACTCCCGAAACCGACAAAAGCTTTTCAAACATATTAAGCTCATTTTCTGTTAAAAATCCGTAAATATCAAAAGTATCCTCACGGATATATGTATATGTAAACATTTTTATGTCTGAATTTATGCTTACTCTTTCTATGCATATAAGTGATGTGTAAATCTTATAGCCAACGCCCGAAACATCAACAACAACAAAGTTATCTCCCTTATGGGCGGCCTTTCCTGAAATATAGTAAAACATAGTTCACCTCCAAAAAAGCTGATACTTCTCTTATTTAACATTATACTATACTTTTATAAAAAGGTCAAATTTCATTTGTGTAACAATTATATGTATATTATGTGTTATTTTCCAGAATTTTGATATAAAAAAAGAGAATTCAAGCGCACTTTTTCACTTAAATTCTCTTATCTGATATACAACAAAAATAAGTAAGTTATCAGGGCGAAGAATATGTATTTACCTTTAATCTGCTTATTCTTATTTGCATAAAGAAATATAATTAACTTATTCTGCTATCATATTTCCAATTCCCATACAATAACCATAATCACTTGCCTGAATCTTTAACTGTAAACCGTAATTAACAGGAATCCTAACTTTTTTTGGCAAACATTCAGGTTCAAGTTCAATAGTTTTAACAACTTTTCCATCAACAATGAATGATACTGATTTCTCGGTCTGTTCCGAATCGGTATGCCCTATAGTACACTCTATAGAAGAATATTTACTGTTTAAATTAAAAAGTGCATGTCCGCCACCCCAACTTCCAAAAGCAATTCCATTACTATATTTTTCTCCAGCCATAGTAAAACTTCTTCCATTAGAAGCCAAATATGTATCACACTCCGATTTATCATAAGGCGGACACACTTCAACAAAAACCGTTCCTTCGGGTGGTATTTCATCCCACAAATAAACACTTTTTGTTGCGCCATCCCAAGTTACGTCCATGTCAGCTAAATTTGCTGTTCCTCTAACAGGCATATATGTAGTTCCGTTATAAATAAATGGCTCAACTGTTGTTCCGTTTGCATCTTTTAATTCACATAAAACATTGTCTTTGTAAACTTTAATGTTGTCATAAATAACATCTATTGATTTTGTTGCGCTTGCGGCATATGCAATTGAGCCGACCAATAAAGATGTAGTT
>CALAUK010000222.1 GCA_937892135.1 uncultured Clostridia bacterium
AGACGTTCCTCCGGCATTGGTTTCATTTGCAGTAACAACAGGCGATATTAAAGATGTTTTATCTCCTGAGTTTAAAGCTTCAGGAAATAAGGTATTCTTAATTTCTCCTGAGTATGATAAAAACGGACTTCCCACAGCGGCTTCTTTAAAGGAAATCTTTAAAAAGATTTATGCGCTTATTAAAGCCGGCAAGGTTTTATCCTGCTACACACCCGGTATGGGCGGTATCGCTGAGGCAGTTTTAAAGATGTCTATGGGTAACAAGATAGGCTTTGAGTTCTCCGACAACCTATCAAAAGAAGATATCTTTGGCTATAACTATGGCTCATTTATCTTAGAAGCTAAGGAAGATATCGCTGATGCGTTATTTGTAGGTAAAACAACAAATAAAAATGAGATTTCCTATAAGGGTGATAAGGTAGCTTTTGATAAGATTTATAAAGCTTATGAAGACAAGCTTGAAAGCGTATTTAGCTGTAATATTCCTTATGAAAACAAGGAAATCGAAAACTTCTCATATAATAAGAGAAGTTTGGCGGTTAGAAAAGAAAGCGCAGCAAAGCCGAAAATCCTTATTCCTGTATTCCCGGGCACAAACTGCGAATTTGATACTGCAAAAGCAGCAGCAAGAGCAGGAGCTCGGCCTGAAATATTTGTTATAAACAACTTGTCCTCTAAGGGAATTGAAGAATCTGTTTCTGCTTTCGCTAAGAAAATCAAAGAGTCTCAGATTATATTTGTTCCCGGTGGTTTCTCCGGCGGTGACGAGCCTGATGGTTCAGGTAAGTTTATAACAGCATTTTTCAGAAACGAGGAGATAAAAGAGGCTGTTAGTGAGCTATTAGATGTTAAAATGGGCTTGATGGGCGGTATCTGTAATGGTTTCCAGGCACTTATTAAGCTTGGATTAGTACCTTACGGAAAAATTATCGACACTGACGAAAACTGCCCGACACTAACATTTAACACAATAGGACGACATCAGTCAAAGATTGTTAGAACAAGGGTTTCTTCTGTAAACTCACCGTGGCTTTTAAACACTGAAGTTGGTGACATTTATAATGTTGCAATTTCTCACGGCGAGGGAAGATTCTTGGCATCAGACGAGCTTGTTAAGAAGTTAGCTTCTAATGGCCAGATTATCACTCAGTATGTTGATCTTTCAGGAAATGCAACATATGACATAGACTTTAACCCCAATGGTTCAAACTTTGCGGTTGAAGGTATATGTTCTCCTGACGGACGTGTGTTCGGTAAGATGGGTCACAGTGAAAGAATAGACGATGGCCTTTATAAGAATGTTGAAGGCTCTTATGATATGAAATTGTTTGAAAGTGCGGTTAAGTACTTTAAATAAGAGGTAAAATAAGGTGGAGGCTTTTGTCTCTGCCTTATTTTTATAAAAGGAGTTACCTATGAAAATCGCTTATTTTGGTTATGATTTATTCTATCTTTGCTTAAAAAAGCTTCTTTTATCAGACGATATAGAGGTTTTAAAGGTTTTTTCATTTCCGCCTAATGAAGATGACAAAAATGATAAAGTAAAAAGCCTTGCAGATGAGTATGGCATAGAGTTTACCGAGAAAAAAGCTACAAAACAGGATATTTTAAAACTTAAAAATGATGGATTAGACCTTATCGTATGTGCTGGCTATGCATATAAAATCCCTGTGGATAAGGAAATCAAGGGCATCAATATGCATCCTGCTCTTTTGCCTGAGGGTAGGGGAGCGTGGCCTATGCCTGTTACTATTTTAAAGGGGCTTTCAAAAACGGGGCTTACTGTTCACGAAATTGAAGAAAGTTTTGATACGGGAAAAATTTTAAAGCAAATAGAGTACACATTAAAAAAAGATGAAACTTTAGAGAGTTTGTGCGAGTGGCTTTTAAAAACAAGCGCAGAGCTTATGTACGATTGTGTTATAAACTATGACGAGTATATAAAAACTGCAAAAGAACAATTAGGCGGCGAATACTGGAAATTGCCAACAAAGGAAGATATGACCTTTGACGATAATACAC